>JBEKZN010000139.1:0-5044 GCA_049509815.1 Opitutales bacterium | reverse complement strand
CCATGCGCAGGCCGATTTCGCGGGTGCGCTCGGTGACGGAGACCATCATGATGTTCATGATGCCCACGCCGCCCACGACCAGCGAGATCGCCGCCACGCAGAGGAGCAACTGGGTCATCAGCCGACTGGTGGAGGTGAGGGTGTTGGTCATTTCCGTCATGTCGCGGACAGTGAAGTCGTCCGGGTCGCCGGCGCGCAGGTGATGGCGCTCGCGCAGCAACTGGGAAACTTCGTCGATCGCGTCGGGGATCGCCTTCACATTGGCCGCACTGACAAGGATTTGATCAATATTGGCCAGGCGCGTGATGGCCGGATTGTCCGCGGCCTCCGTGGCCGATGGGGTGGGATAGAGCGACGTGGAAGTTTCGGGATAAACGCTCTGCGTAACCGGCGCGGTCGAAATGCCGCTGGCGGCGGCGGCGATGGAGTTGGAACCGGAGGTGCCGCCGGTGCCGTTGATGCGGTATTTGATGGTGGTCCAGGGGGCAACGAGGATGTCGTCCTGGTCCTGGCCCATCATGTTGGCGCCCTTGCGGCTGAGCACGCCAATGACTTTGAGGCCCACGTTTTGCATGCGCACTTCCTTGCCGATGGGCGATTCGTCGCCGAAAAGCTGGGTCGCGATGGTCTGGCCGAGCAGGCAGACTTTGTTGGCGTTGCGTACGTCGGTATCGGTAATGGGGATGCCGGCCGAGAGGTCGGTCCAGTCGCGCAAGTCGAGAAAGGACGGGGTGGTGCCCTGGATGTTTTGCGGAACCCAGTTTTTATTTCCGTAAACCAGTTGCCCGCGGGAGCGCACCACGGGGGCGACATCGCGCACGGCCGGGCATTGGGCCAGGATGGCGTCGCAGTCCGCGGGGGTCAGGGAAATGCCGCTGCCGCCGCCAAAGCTGATGCCCGCGCTGGTGGCCGCACCGGGGAAGACCATGAGGATGTTGGCGCCCATGCTGGAGATGGTTTTTTGAATCTGCACGTTCGAGCCGTTGCCGATTTCGACCATGGCGATGACGGCGGCCACGGCGATAACGATGCCGAGGCAGGTGAGGGCGGAGCGCATGACGTTCCGTCGCAGGGCGCGCAGGGCGGTGCGCACGACGAGGTAGTAGGTGTACATCAGTGGGTGGTGATGGCTTCACCCGCGGTCGCCGGAGCGAACGCCCCCGAAACGATGAGGCCGTCTTTGATGTGAATGACGCGGCTGGCGTGGCTGGCGACGCCGGCGTCGTGGGTTACGAGAATAATGGTCAGGTTGTCGGTGCGGTTGAGGTCCTGGAACATGGCGAGGACTTCCTTGCTGGTACGCGAGTCAAGGTTGCCCGTGGGCTCGTCGGCAAAAAGCAGGGAAGGCTCGTTGACGAGCGCCCGGGCGATGGCGACGCGCTGCTGCTGGCCGCCGGAGAGCTGCGAAGGCTCGTGGTCGAGCCGGTCGCCCAGCCCGACGCGCTGGAGCAGCTTGGTGGCGCGCTGTTTCGCCTCATGCTCCGGGACGTGCTTGGGCGCGTAAGTGAGCGGCATGATGACGTTGTCGAGCGCGGAGGTGCGGGCCAGGAGGTTGAAGCTTTGGAACACGAAGCCGATTTTGCGGCTGCGCAGAACGGCGCACTGATCGGGGGTCATGCCGCTGACCTCCTCGCCGTCGAGCCAGTAGCGGCCCGAGGTGGGGTGGTCGAGGCACCCCAGCAGGTTCATCAAGGTGGTCTTGCCGGAGCCAGAACTGCCCATCAACGCAATCAGTTCCCCGCGCTCGACGGACAGGGAAATGCCTTTGAGCACGGGGACGCCGACCGTGCCGAGCTGGTAGGTTTTGGTGATTTCCTGGAGGGTGATGAACGACATGGCCCGGTGCTCCCGTGGATGAATTGGGTCTAGCGGCGGCGGAAGAATTGCGGGGCGAAGGGATTGGTCGTGCCGCCACCGCCGTCCGAATCCGAGCTATTTTCCCCGACAATCACTTCCTGGTTTTCCTGCAAGCCGCTGATCACTTCCGTGGACACGCCGTCGGTGATGCCGATGCGTACGCTAACAGGCTTGGGCTTGCCATCGCTGTCCAGCACCCAGACGGTGCCTTGTTTGGCGGGACGATTTTGCCCGCCGTGGCCTCCGTGCTTGCCGTTATGCTGACCTTGGCCGCCGCCGGTGGAAGCGCTGGTAGTATTGCTCGCGGCGGAGGCAGGCGAAGCGGCAGATTCCGGTTCCTCGGCATCGGCAGGGCGCCAGCGCAAGGAGGCATTGGGCACCAGCAGCACGTTGTCGCGCTCGTCCACAAGGAATTTCACGTTGGCGGTAAAGTACGGCAGCAGGACCATGTCCGGATTATCCGCGTTTACTTCCACGGTATAAACGACGACGTTTTGCGTCATCGTGGCATTGAGGCGGATTTTGCCCACGGTGCCCTGAAACTCGCGATCCGGAAACGCATCCACGTCAAAAGTTACGGGCATCCCGGTATGGAGCCGGCCAACGTCGGCTTCATTGACGGAGACCCAGATCTGGATTTTCGACAAGTCGGTGGCGATGAGAAAGAGGCTGGGGGCGCTCAAGCTCGACACGACGGTCTGGCCGATGTTCACGCGCCGGTCCACGATGACGCCTTTGACAGGCGATTTGATGACACAGTAGCTGAGATTGACCTTGGCCTGGTCGAGGTTGGCCGTGGCGGCTTCAATCTGCGCCTGGGCCTGAATAATGGAGGCCTGGCCGAGGGCCACGTTGGCCTTGGCCGTTTCGTAGGTGGCTTGATAGCCGTCGTATTCCGTTTTGGCGAGGGCTTCAGAAGGGCCGATTTTTTGGGCGCGGTCCCAGTCATTTTTCGCGTCCACCAGTTTGGCCTGATACTGGTCGAGATTGGCCTTGGCCACGCCGAGATTGGCCACGGCCTGGTCGTAAAGGGCCTCGTTTTGGTCAACGGCCGACTGGTAGAGCGAGGGGTCGATATTCGCCAGCACGGTGCCGTTTTCAACCTGGGTGTCGTAGTCCACCGTCTTGGTGGGGTCGTGGGGATCCTGGCCGAATGAAACGATCAGGCCCGCCACTTGCGCGCCGACGTCCACGCTGTCGAGGGGCTCAACCGTGCCGGTGGCCGTGATGGTCACCTGCACGTTGCCTTTGACGACCGGTGTAGTGTCGTACAGGCTCGCCGCTTTTTCGCGGTGGCTGTAATACCAGTAACCTGCGCCAGCCGCAATCAGCACGACCAACGAAATGAGGATTATCGGGTACCGTTTCATGTCAATTTAGGGTATCGGGGGCGCGGGCCGCGGAGGCGGCGAGATGGTTGTTCAAACGTTCGATCAAATCGCAAAAAAGAGACAGCTCGCGGTCGTCGAGTCCGCCGACGACATGGCGGATTTGCGTGCGGTGCACGAGCAAAATGCGCTGGACCAATTCTCTTCCCTGGGCCGTGAGGGTCAACTGGACGCCGCGGCGGTCATTCGGGGCGGCGGCAAGGCAAACCAAGCCGGCTTTTTCCAGGCGGCGCACGAGAGTGGTGACACTCGGCGGCTGGACGAGCAGGCGCTGGCCGAGCTCGACCAAGCGCAGGCCTTCGGTGCGGCCTTCTTCCTCGCCGCGGTAAAGGACGCGCAAAATGGCCCACTGTGACTGGCTCAGGCCAAACTGAAGAAAATACGGCCGCATGACGCGCTGAATCAGCCCGAACGAGCGCAGAATGCCGCCGTAGGCGATTTCCGGGGGACCGCGATGCTTGGGCAGGGCCGGGATGGTGCGGGTGTCAGGGCTCACAAAGACGCTTTGGTTAGGTACCTAAACAGTAACTAACATGTCTAGTTGCATGATTTTCATTTCCGGTGCTCGTTTGTTTACTTATTAGGAGTTCATAACTGATTCTTCGAAGCGTTGGGCGTGGATGGCTGCCCCGGTGACGGCATCGATTTCCACGAGGCAGCCGCAGAGGCGGACATCGCCGGTGGCGACTTCGGACTTGCGCGGCATGCCATCGAGAAAGCGGGCGATGGCAACTTGGACGTCCCGGCCGATGACGGAGGCGTAAGGGCCGCTCATGCCGACGTCGGTCTGGTAGGCGGTGCCGCGGGGCCGGATGGTGGTGTCAGTGGTGGGGATATGGGTGTGCGTGCCGAGCACGGCCGCGCAGCGGCCATCCAGATACCATCCGAGGGCAACCTTTTCGGAAGTGGCTTCCATGTGCGATTCCACCAGCCAGGCGTCGGCTTCGGCGGCGTGCTCGCGGAGCAGGCGGTCGGCGCAGGCAAAGGGGCATTCGGCTTTCATGCCCATAAAGTTGCGGCCGAGGACCGTGAAAATGCCGAGGCGGAATCCGCTGGCGGCGGTGACCACGAGGTAGGTGCGCCCGGGGCATTGCGGGGGCAGGTTGGACGGGCGGCAGACGCGTTCGAGCGAGCCGATCTCGTTGTCGAAGTTGCGCTGGTCCCAAACGTGGTCGCCGAGGGTGAGGGCATCGAGGCCAGCGCCGAGAAGCTCCTGGGCCATGGCGGCAGTCAGGCCCGCGCCGGCGGCGGCGTTTTCGGCGTTGGCGACGATGAGGTCGAGGCCCAGTTCGGCACGCAATTGGGGCGCGCGCTGGCGGACGGCGTCGCGTCCGGGCCGGCCGACAATGTCTCCCAGGAAAAGGATTTTCGGCATGGGGTGAACCGACAGCAATGACGCAACGACCGTTCCGGCACAAGGCCCAAAGGCGGGGCGGGAGCTAAACTGAACGGATGGGAGATTGCTTTTCCGTGGAAGGGAAAAGAACGCGTGAAATGGGCTGGGGGACCGGCGGGCCAAAATTTTCACCGGCCTGCGGCAGGCGTTTCGTTCTGCTGATTACGAATAGTATAAAAAGACACAGCGATTCATCCGTCTGTCAGGCCGGGTCTTTTTCGACATTCGGATTGATCAATTGCCAGATTTTCCAAAAATCAGGGTAAACCCCCCGGTCGGCGAGGCCATTTCAACGTCATCATCAAGACGACTAAATTTGCTTGGGTGCCGGTGAATCCAACGCAACCTAACTGATAGGTAGATTGTATAAAACGCTATTGTCAAGCGTAATATAAAATAAATT
>JBEKZN010000138.1:0-5084 GCA_049509815.1 Opitutales bacterium | reverse complement strand
ATCAGCATTGACGGCTATGACTTGGCTGTAGGAGTTATCACTCCCCGACGAGTTCCCGCCCGTCCACGGCTCAATCTCATACCCGCCCGTAATCGCCACAATCTGCATATTCAGCACCGGCAGCACCCACGACCCGTCCGCCTGCACATCCACTTCATAGGTCGTGTTGCCCCACGCATAGGCGCTGCCCTCCTCCGACACCGCGCTCACCGTTAGCGAATCGTTCCCATCCGGCTGGTAAACAAACGTCCCCGTCCCCAGCACGAAAATATTCCCCGGAGGGAAATACAAGCTCGTCACCAGCAATGTTCCTGAGTTGATCGTTGTATTGCCAGTGTAGGTCGCGTTCGCCGCCAGCGTCAGCGTGCCGTTTCCGTCCAACGTCAGCCCGCCGGTGCCGTTGCCGCCAATGGAACTGGCTAGCGTCACATTATTGCCGTTCAGATCGAGCGTCGCGCCACCGGAATCAATGACCACCGTTTGATTCGAAATATCGGCGGTGCTGCCTGTGTTCCACTCCAGCGTCCCGCCATTGAATGTCAAATTGCCCGTGCCCAAATCGCTGAGGCTGCTGAAAATCAGCGTCCCACCGTTGATGGTCGTGCCCCCCGCAAAAATGTTGACCGGGGAAAGCACCAATATTCCCGGTCCGGTTTTGGTCACACTCCCGCTTCCACCATCGAGATTCCCCGCCAGCGTCACTGTGCCGTTATCGGAAATATTCAGCGTGCCGTTGCCCGTGCCGTTCAGCGTGAGACCTCCCGTGGACAAATCGCCCGTGCCTCCGGAGTACGAGTCCGCCCCGCCGGTCGAGTTCCCGCCATCAGTGGTGTTCCCATCCGTCGTATTTCCCGCATCCGGGCTGCCCAAATTCAGCAGCAGGAGCGTTGGCCGCCGTACCCCATACTGGTAATAAATATAAGTCCACGCGCCCCACTCCGTGGCCGTCGTCTGCATCGCCTGTTGCGCATTCGCGCTGGTTCCAGTCAGCTTGCCCATGACGAATGGCGTGCTCAATGGCGGCTCCGTCGGGTCCTGCCGCCCCGACGTCAGCGCCCACGTCCCGTTCGCGCTCGTCACCGCTGCCTTTGGCCCGCTGAGCACAAATTTCACCGTCGCGTTCGCGGAAAATACCCGCGCCTGCCCCGTCGCCGACGCCAGGCTCAACTCCACCGGCCGCTGCGCCGCGGGCAGCAGCGCATAGGCGCGCAGAATGTCGCTCACCAGGGTCTGGGCGTCCTGGCCCATCTTCTTGAATGCCTGCTGCGTCGCCGCCGAGAGCGGATTCGCCGTCACCGCCGTGCCCAAATTCGCGATGTCCGCCGTCAGCGCGCTGTGTGCGCTCTTGAGCGGCAGCGCCACCGCCTTGTTCGTGCTTGAGGCGCTCGCGACCACCTCCACGTCCGCCAGCGCCGCCCCCGCCGTCTGCACGTCGCTCCACGATCCTTGGATCAGCCCGCTTTGCTCGTTACCCGTCAACCCCTTGATTTGCGGCACCTGCCCCGCCATCTGTGCCACTTGCACGAGAAAATTCGCGTTGTCCTCGACCTCCACCAGTTCCTGCACCGAACCTGCCGTCAGCACCGCCGCCGCGCGCGCCAGCCCAGTCGAGGCCAGCCCCAAAATCAGGGCCATCGACGCCAAAGCCACCCGCCGCGAGCAGAACCAGGGTATCATCCTAACGATAGTCTAGACCAGCCCAACTTCCTCGCACAAGCCCTGATTTTGCGTCCATTCATGACATTTTGCCGTCACCCCTATGACCAAACAGCGCTCTCCCAGCCCTTCGATCATTCCTCGGTAAACCCATTGACCTCCGCCAACGCTTTCTGAAATAAATGTCCCCACCCCTAAATGAAACCCCTCTGCCCCTTCCTCGCTCTTTTCTTGCTCGCCACCTGCCCGGACCTGGCCGCGGATTCTCCTGCGTCCGCGCCCGCTGCCACTGCGGGCAACACCACCGCCGCGGCCACCACCGCACCCGACCAGGTCGCCGCCAAGCCTCTCTTCCGTGATCCCGTTTACGACGGCGCCGCCGACCCGACCATCATTTACCACCCCGACGACAAAAAGTGGTACATGTTCTACACCAACCGCCGCGCCAACGTCCCCGGCCTCAACGGCGTCGCCTGGGTCCACGGCACCCCCATCGGCATCGCCACCTCGGCCGACGGCGCCTCCTGGCAATACCTTGGCCAGGCCAAAATCAACTACAAGGACGCTGTCCCCGACGCCACCTGGTGGGCGCCCGCCGTCGTTGAAGACCACGGCCTCTACCACATGTACCTCGTTTACGTTCCCGGCACTTTCTCCGACGGATGGAACCACCCCCGCTACATCATTCACCTCACCAGCAAAGACCTCCTCACCTGGGACTACCAATCCACCCTCCCGCTCGCCCATCCCAAGGTCATCGACCCCGGCGTCCTCCACCTGCCTGACGGCACCTGGCGCCTTTGGTACAAGGACGAAGCCACCGGCTCCTCCTGCGATTACGCCGACAGCCAGGACCTCAATACCTGGGTTGACCACGGCAGAGTCCCCGGCCTCTCCGACCGCGGCGGCGAAGCCCCCCTCGCCTTCCACTGGAAGGGCCATTACTGGTTCCTGCGCGACATCACCAGCCGCCCCAACGGCCTCGCCCTCTACCGCTCCGACGACGCCCTCAACTGGACCCGCGTCGGCACCCTCCTCCAAACTCCCGGCACCGGCCCCGACGACAAAGCCGTCGGCCACCACCCCGAAGTCATCCTCTCCGACGACCGCGCCTACCTCTTCTATTTCACCCAACCCGATTCCACCCGTGGCTCCGCCGTCGAAGGCAACGCCCGCCGCTCCTCCATCCAGGTCACCGAACTCCATTACGACGCCACAAACAACACCCTCACCTGCGACCGCAACGCCCCCACCCTCATCAACCTCCAACCGCCTGCCGACCCCGAAAAGGAATCGAAATTCGACTGAGGCCTTCGCCGCCGTGCCGTTCGCAGCCACGCCAAAAATCCCGCTCGCTCGCGCACCCGCCGCACCCGCAATTAGCCGCCCGCAAGTTCTCTCCAAGCCGGGCTTATACGTGAACTGCTGCGTTGACCCCCGTAGTGTATTTAAGGAAGTTTAAGGACGTTTATGGCCTTCGCCGATACCCTCCCCCCGCAGCGCAAGGTCGGCCAAACCATGCGCCCGGATGCCTGGTGGGTGCAGCCGTTGTTCGTGTTTCTCGGCCTCTCCACCTTCATCGTTTATTCCACCTGGGCCGCCTTCCAGGGCGACCACTACCGCTTCGGCAACTACCTCTCCCCGTTCTATTCGCCCGAGCTTTTCGGCGACCCCGCGCACAGTTGGTTCGGCGGCAAGCCCGGCTGGTGGCCCGCGTGGCTCGCGTTTTCGCCCGCGTTTCTCGTGCTCTGGGCCCCCGCCGGATTTCGTCTCACTTGCTATTATTACCGCGGCGCCTACTACAAGGCCTTCTGGGCCGACCCCTCCGCCTGCGCCGTCGGCGAGCCGCGCAAAACCTACCTCGGAGAAAAATACCTCCCGCTCATCCTCCAGAACGCCCACCGTTATTTCCTCTACCTCGCGCTCCTCTTCATCCTCCTGCTCGCGCACGACGCCTGGAAAGGCCTCTGGTTCACCGGCGCGGACGGCGTGACGCACTTCGGCCTCGGCGTCGGCACTCTCGTCCTCGCGCTCAACGTCGTTTTCCTCTCCAGCTACACGCTCGGCTGCCACTCGCTGCGTCACTTGATCGGTGGCTTTCTCGACGAGCCCTCCAAGGTCTCCGCCTGCGCCAAAGGCTACGCCTGCGTCACTTGCCTGAATCAGCGCCACATGCTGTGGGCCTGGATCAGCCTGTTCTGGGTCGGCTTCACCGACGTTTACATCCGCCTTTGCTCCATGGGCGTCTGGCACGACGTGCGCATTTTCTAATATCCCGCAAACCACCTCGCACCTCCGCCGCTTCTTCCTCTTTTTACCCCGCTTCAACCGTTTAACGTTTCAACCTTTTTACGCGTCCCTCGCCCCGTGGCCACCAATTACGACACTCACGAATACGACGTCCTCGTCATTGGCGCGGGCGGCGCTGGCCTGCGCGCCGCCATCGAGGCTTCCGCCGCCGGCCTGAAGGTTGGCCTCATCTGCAAGTCCCTCCTCGGCAAAGCCCACACCGTCATGGCCGAGGGCGGCATGGCCGCCGCCATGGGCAATGTGGACGACCGCGACAACTGGAAAGTCCACTTCGCCGACACCATGCGCGGCGGCCAGTACGTCAACAACTGGCGCATGGCCGAGCTCCACGCCAAGGAGGCTCCCGCCCGCGTCTATGAACTCGAAGCCTGGGGCGCCGTCTTCGACCGCACCAAGGACGGCAAAATCCTCCAGCGCAATTTCGGCGGCCACCGCTACCCGCGCCTCGCCCACGTCGGCGACCGCACCGGCCTCGAGCTCATCCGCACCCTTCAGGACCACGGCATCCACCAGGGCATCACCGTCCACATGGAGTACACCATCGTCTCCCTGCTCAAGGACGGCGACCGCGTCTCCGGCGCCTTCGGCTACGACCGCGAGCGCGGCCGCTTCCGCATCTTCGCCGCCAAGGCCGTCGTCGTCGCCACCGGTGGCCTCGGCCGCGCCTACAAAATCACCAGCAACTCCTGGGAAGGCACCGGCGACGGCGTCTCTCTCGCCTACCACGCCGGCGCCGAGCTGCTCGACATGGAGTTCATCCAGTTTCACCCCACCGGCATGATCTGGCCGCCCAGCGTCATGGGCATCCTCGTCACCGAAAGCGTCCGCGGCGAGGGCGGCGTCCTGCGCAACAAGGATGGCCACCGGTTCATGTTCGACGACATCCCCGACAATTACAAATCCCAGACTTCCGACGACCCCGAGGAGGGCTGGCGCTACACCCAGCACGACCGATCCGCCCGCCGCCCGCCCGAACTCCTCACCCGCGACCACGTCGCCCGCTGCATCAACCGCGAGGTCAAGGCCGGCCGCGGCAGCCCCCACGGCGGCGTCTTTCTCGACATCTCCTGGATCAAGGAAAAACTCCCCAACGCCGCCGAGCACATCAAGAAAAAATT
>JBEKZN010000137.1:0-5100 GCA_049509815.1 Opitutales bacterium | reverse complement strand
AAAACAAGGATCACGGAGGTCAGCCCGCAGATGACGCCGAAATCGAGCATCAATTTGGGCCATTGGAGGGAGGTGCGCTCGAAGGCGAAGGCGACGGGGGCGCCCTGGCCGCGGAGGTCCTTGTAGTTGACCATGCCGGTGAGGACGAAGGCCACGGCGATATAGAGGACGGTGCAGATGGCGAGCGAGCCGACGATGCCGATGAACATGTCCTTTTGCGGATTGCGCGCCTCCTGGGCGGCGGTGGAGACGGCGTCGAAGCCGATGTAGGCGAAGAACACGACGCCGGCGGCGCGCATGATGCCGGTCCAGCCGTAGTGGGCGCCGCCTTCGTTGGGCGGGATGAAGGGGTGGTAGTTTTTGACGTCGATATATTGGATGCCCAGGACGATGACGGCGAGGACGATGGCCAATTTCAGAATCACGATGGCGACATTGAAGTTGGAGGATTCCTGAATGCCGGAAATCAGGAGCAGCGAGACAGCGACGATGACCAGCATCGCAAAGACGTTCATGATGCCGGGCGTGCCGTCGAAGGGGGAATGGATGATGGCCGCGGGCAGGGGCATGTGGAGGTCGATGAGGAGCTGATCAACGTAGTGCGACCAGCCGACG
Organism: Opitutales bacterium; assembly: GCA_049509815.1. Taxonomy (GTDB): domain Bacteria; phylum Verrucomicrobiota; class Verrucomicrobiia; order Opitutales; family JABDGR01; genus CAZDAQ01. The sequence goes on along the minus strand of JBEKZN010000137.1, from coordinate 4,485 downwards.
GCGACCACGGCGGAGGCGACGGCGTATTCGAGGATGAGGTCCCAGCCGATGATCCAGGCGGGCAATTCACCCAGCACGGCGTAACTGTAAGTGTAGGCGCTGCCGGAGACGGGGATCATCGAGGCGAGTTCGCTGTAGCACATGCCGGCAAAGAGGCAGCCGACGCCGGAGATGATGAAGGAGATGACGACGGCGGGTCCGGCGTATTCGGCGGCGGCGGTGCCGGTGCGAACGAAGATGCCCGCGCCGATGATGGCGCCGATGCCGAGGGCGATGAGGCTCCACGGGCCGAGAGTGCGTTTGAGGGTGATGATGCCTTCGGCGTCGGCCTCCCTGATGATGCGGTCAATGGGCTTGGTGGCGAAGAGGCTCATGCGGGGGGAAATTAAAAATTAAAAATGCAAAATTAAAAAGAAAGAGAGAAGATTGACAGGACGCGGCGGAGCTTTTGGCGAAAGGACGGGGGGTGTCAATGAAATCGGCGGGAGGATCAGTTTTGGCGCGGTTTAGCGTTGAGGGTGAGTTCGGGTTGATCGGGGTGGGTCCACCAGGCGCCGGTTTGGGCGTATTCCGCGGGGGTGGTGAAGCGGTAGAGGAAAAGGCGGAGGCGGATGTCGGCGGGCGGGGCGTTGGGGAAGGGATTTTTTTCGAGGAGGCCGAGGACGGCGGGGTTGCCGGCCTGGAGTTCGGAGACGAAGCGCGGCAGCCAGAAGGGCACCTGGTGGGCTTCGTAGATGTCGAGGGCGGCAAACCACATCTGCCAGTCGAGGCGCGGCATGTGGGGCGTGGTGAAGGAAGGCGGGCGCATAACGTCGCCGGGTTTCCAGTAGAATTCGTAGGGGAGCCAGTGGACGCCGTCGTTGCTGCCCTCGATGATGATTTCGGGGCGCTCGGTGGTCATGACGCGGAAGAGACCGTAGCCGTTGACAAGGCCGAGGCTTTGGGCGTGGATGGAAACGGTGTGGGCGAGGCCGCCCAGCATGTCGCCGATATCGGCGAGGACGCCTTGATACAGGGGCGGCTGGAAAGGAGGCGCGGGTGATTCGGCGGAGGGCGCCTGGGTGCGGGTGAGCCAGGTTTCCCAGATTTGGATGAGGCCGATGAAGATGACGATGGAGGCGGCGGTGGTGCGCAGGCCCGAGCCGAAGGTTTTCAGGCGGGACGGGTTCGAAGGAGGGACGGGGCGGCTGCGCGAGAGGAGGTGTTGCACGCGGGCGGGCCAGACGGCGTCGTCGAAGAGCAGGAGGGCGAGGGCGACGGCGAGGAGGTTGAAGAAGCCATAGTTGCCCGTGGCCATGAGCATGAATTGGAGGCACAACTGGAGCACGGCGACGAGGTGGCGCAGGCGGCGCGGGGCAAAAAAGGCGAACGGGGTGACGATTTCGATGAAGAGCGTGAGCCAGAGCGAGCCGGCTTGAAACCAGAACGGGCGCTGGGCGAACCACCAACTGGTGGTGGCGGGGATGGGCTGCGTAAAGTAGTGGTACTGGAGGGCGGTGCCGTCGAGCCAGGTGTTGGCGCCGACGGGGACGTCGGTGAGCCAGGCGAGGAAGCGGCGGAACGCGCCGGGGTGTTCGGGCGGAGGGCCGGGGCCGTTGGTGAGGATTTTCACCATGCCGGAGAGGAACATGAGCTTGAAGAAGAGGAATTTGGCGGCCCAGCGGCCGGCGCGCGGCGGGTTGACGAGCAGAAATGGGCGCTGCCACCAGCCCCAGGGTGCGACGAGCAGGGCGACGAAGCCGGTTTCGACAAGGAGGGCGTCCCATTGGTAATTGAGGAACAGGGGCACGCCGTTGCGCAGGGAGCCGTAGGTGAGCACGCAGCCGAGAAGCGCCCAGGCGGGGACGAGCCCGATGATGACGAGGAAGGAGCAGACCGAGCCGGTCATCAAGAGAGCGAGGAGGCCGGTGTTGTTGGGCGCAAGCCAGAGCAGCGAGGGTGCGGCCCAGAAGCGTTCGAGGTTGGTGACGTCGGGGTTGGGGGTGCTGAGGGTGGCGAAGTATTCCGAGATGGGCAGGATGCCGTGGTCGCCGACGAGGCCGTCGGATTGCGCCCAGAACGAGAGGAACGCGATGAGAAAGACGAGGCCGACAGTGCGAGTGAAGAGCAGGCCGGCGAAACGGTAGGTGGACGGCGCGGGGTCGCCCCAGAGCAGGCGGGTGAGCGTCGAAAAAAACATGCGATGGCGGGCGACGAAGCGATAGGCGGCTTCGGTGCCGCGGGCGAAAGCGGGCGAGCGGCGGTAGAGTTTTTGGAGCCAGCCGCAGCCGCGGGCGAAGGCGAGCGAGGCAAAGACGGCGGCGGCGGCGCGAAGGACGGAGCCGTCGGGCAGGATGAGGTGAACGGCCTGGGCGTAGTCGGCTTCGGTCAGTTCGGGGAAGCGGTGGCCGACCTGCTGGTAGGGCTGGTAGTCAACTTGATCGCCGGTGAGGGACTGCCAGCGGCGGATCCAGCCGCCGCAGAAGCGGCACTCGCCGTCCCAGACCATGAGGGGGCGTTTGGGCGGCCGGGCGACGCGAGGGGCGTTTGTATCCATAAACTGAATACGCGATCAAAGGGCTGCAATGGCGGCGGCGAGGATTTCGGCGGTGCGGTCAAGGGCGGCGGGGTCGTGGGCGGTGGAGATGAAGCAGGTTTCGTAGGGTGAGGGCGGGAGGTAAACGCCGCGGTCGAGGGCGAAGTGGAAGATTTGGCGGAAGCGGGCGGCGTCGGAGGCGAGGGCGGCGGCGTAGTCGCGGACGGGTTTATCGGTGAAGAAGAGGGCGAACATGGAGCCGGTTTGCAGGACTTGGAGCGGGAGGCCTTTTTGGGCGGCGGCGGCGCGGAGGGCAGCGGCGAGTTTTTGGCCGGCGGCATCGAGGGCGGCATAAGGCGGCTGCTCGCGGATGAGGGCGAGCGCGGCAAGGCCGGCGGCGACGGCGAGGGGGTTTCCGCTGAGGGTGCCGGCCTGGTAAACGGGACCGAGGGGCGCGAGTTTTTCCATGATGGCGCGGCGGCCGCCGAAGGCGCCGACGGGCAGGCCGCCGCCGATGATTTTGCCGAGGGCGGTGAGGTCGGGCCGGACGCCGGAGATTTCCTGGACGCCGCCGGGAGCGAGGCGGAAGCCGGTCATGACTTCGTCGAAGATGAGGACGGCGCCGGCGCGGGTGCAGCGGTCACGGAGGGCGGCGAGGAAGCCGGGGTCTGGCAGGATGAGGCCGACGTTGGCGGGGTAGGGTTCAAGGATGACGGCGGCGATTTGGCCGGGCCAGGCGGCGAAGGCGGCGTCCACGGCAGCGAGGTCGTTGAAGGGGAGGACGATGGTGTCGGCGGCGGTGGCGGCGGGGATGCCGGCGCTGTCGGGATGGCCGAGGGTGAGGGCGCCGGAGCCGGCCTTGACGAGGAGGGCGTCCACATGGCCGTGGTAGCAGCCGGAGAACTTTAGGATTTTGTCGCGGCCGGTGAAGCCGCGGGCGAGGCGGATGCAGGACATGGTGGCCTCGGTGCCGCTGTTGCAGAGGCGGACCATTTCGAGCGAGGGGACGAGGGCGGCGAGGGTCTCGGCCATTTCGACCTCGAGCGGGCCGGGGGTGCCGAAGCTGGTGCCGTTGGCGAGGGCGGCGGCGATGGCCGCGCGAATACGCGGGTGGTTGTGGCCGAAAAGGGCAGGGCCCCAGGTGCAGACGTAGTCTATGAGCTCGCGGCCATCGGCGGTGTAAAGGCGGCAGCCGTCGGCGCGGACGGTGAAAAAAGGCGTGCCGCCGACGCCGCGGAAGGCGCGGACGGGGGAATTGACGCCGCCGGGGATGCGGAGCTGGGCGCGGGCGAAGAGGGAGGCGGAGGAGTCGGACATTTCAATTAGTTTCGATACAGTGCGGATTTTTTGAACTGAGCATAGCAGGTTTCGTAATTATGCTGGAGAGGCATTCATTCCACCAGTTATGTCTGGAGTTGGCTCTTGAATTTTGGTGCTGCTTCCGCTCCATCCGTCAGCCAACAAATTATGGTCATCATATGGGTCCAGCTTACCGTACAATATTGCTAGAATATTCTCCACAGTAGCGAACGAGCGTTCAGCGTTGTGAAGCGAAATTTCCTTTTCCATCTCTGATTCAGGCATTTCGCGACCAACAGCCTCAAGCTCAGCGTCCGTCATTATGCTTTCAGTTCTGATTTGTTGAGGTTTGGCATGTGCGACTTTATTCCTGAATTTGATAAGCCATTTGACTACGAACCATGGCTCTCGCTCAAAATCAATTTCAATTTTTAGAAAATCACAAACGATACGCAATTTTGCGATTGGGCTAGCTGATTCATAATCTTTCCATCCGTGAATTAAATGTTCTCCAAATGAGTTTGCTAATGCTTCTAGGGCCAAGGCCGAAAAGGTTATAGCCATTAGCTCAAAGTAATGCCATCCGGGGTCTTTGGCTTTTGCTTTAGTCAATGCGGTATATGCTGCGGATACTAGAGTATGATGCGGGTGAAAATTCCTTTTTCGTTCAA
>JBEKZN010000136.1:0-5131 GCA_049509815.1 Opitutales bacterium | reverse complement strand
CTTTTCAATCAATTGGTCAGCCTGGGTTTCCTCCCGGTGGTCGTGGTACGAAACGAGCGGGCGGTGGCTGTCGGCTTGGGCCAGCAAGGTGCGCGTGACGCGAGTGTCTTCACAGGCGATAAGGTCGCACGAACGCAAAAAGTGCGCGGCGCGCGGAGAGAGATCACCCAGGTGGCCAATGGGCGTGGCCACGACATACAGGGTGCCCGGCTCCGGCGGCTGCAGCGTGGGGATGGGTGCATCGGACATGGCGCTGCATCAAAAGACAGTGGGGACAAAAAAGCGAGGCACCCTTTGGGGATGACTCGCTTCAAACGGATCGCGTCCCGGGCGCGTCAGTACTTGGGGGCGTCGCCATTCATGCCGGGAATCCCGCCTTCCCACGAGGCCTGGCGATCCCAGGGCAATTGCTGGGTGCTCGCGGCTTGCGGATTGTCCTGGCAGCCGGCCAAACCGGCCAAAGCCAGCAATCCAATCAACAGGGTCAGCCAAAAACGACACGAACGACGAGGCAAGCTCATGGCGATTTTGGCATCCACTCCCGCTCAGCGGACGCGCAGAAAGTCCACCGTGTCGCCCTTCTTGAGCGCCTTGACGGTGCTGCCGGTGAGGATCATCGCCACCGAATAATCGGGTTCGGCGTCGGTGACCTGAATTTCAGCGATCTTGACACCGGACTTTTGCAGGACCAGTTGAGCGTCGTTGGCGATGCCACTGTTGGAACCGACGCCGACCACAATGAGGCCATGCCGGCCATCCAGTTGAATGATCTGTGTCGGCGTTGCGGTGGTGGAGAAGGCGGCCGTGCTTGCGGTGGTGTTGCCGGTCGCCGTGGTATTGCCCGCCGATTGGTCAGGGGTTGCGGACGCACCGGTTGAAGTCGAACTGCTGCTTTGGGCGGCCTGCGCCGCAGCCTGCAAGGTGGCAATTTGCTGCTTCAAGTCGTCAATGGAAGCCACTTGTTGCTTGAGGCTGGCGATCTGGGTGTTCAAGTCCTGAATCTGCGCGTCTTTGTCCTGGGCCGCATGCGTCGCCGTGTCGGCGGCGTTGCGGGCCTGGGTGAGCAAGGTGGCATAATTGGCCGCGTCCGCCTTGGCTTTGTCGCGATCGGCAGTCACGTTCTGCAGGTCTTGGGCGTCCGAGGCGATCTTGGCATTGGCGTCGGCGAGGCTCTGTTGCGCCGCCTGCAGCTTGGTGTTGGCGGTCTGGGCTAGTGCCTTGACCTGATTGGTTTTTTGTTCCGAGAGGAAATAGAGGCCAGCGGTGGCGAGGGCGGCCACGATGGCAATAATGCGCAAGGCTTGCGAAACTGCGTTCATAGTTGAGGGGATAGGGTAGTGGGGCGAATGTTTTTTCCCGGGCGGATTGGATTAACCCGCCTGGAAGCTGTACGCGTCATCGGAAATGAACGGAACCGCAATCTTGCGGACGCCCTTTTCCGATTTGGCGGTCATGTGCTGCAATAACTTAAAGATGAGTTCAACTTGGGGTTCAAGTCCCAATTTGCCACCCTGCCAGGAAGCGGCCCGGAGGGCTTGAATGCCATTCTGCTCGGCGAGCAGCCTGCCGCCAGACTTTTTGCTCACTCGCACCCCCGGTTGGGGCCGGTGGAGGTTTTTAAACGGCCAAAAATAGTTATAAAAACGACCCCTGCTCATGATGAAAAACCCGCTTGGAAGAATGGGAGAGCCACGCTGCCCGCTCCCCGCTGGCGGCGCAATCCCAATCTGGCGGGTAGGTTTGGGGTTGGGAACCAGCGGCAAAAACACCCCGTGCAGCCTGCATTTGCGCTTGGCCCCGCTGGCGAGGTGGCAAGAATCCTCCCATGACCGACGCCGACACTCCGCTCAAAACCCTCAAGGACCGCGTGCTGGCCTTTGCCGCCGAACGCGACTGGCAGCAGTTCCACAGCCCGAAGAATCTCGCCATGGCCCTGGCCGCGGAAGCCGCGGAGCTGATGGAGCATTTTTTGTGGAGCGACCCCGCCGCGTCGCACGCGCGGGCGGCCGACCCGGCCCGGCGCGCCCAGATTGCCGAGGAGCTGGCCGACGTGCTGATTTACACGCTCGAGTTCGCGAATGTCACCGGCCTGGACTTGACCGGCGCGGTGGACGCCAAGCTCGCCCGCAACGCCCAGAAATACCCGGTGGAAAAAGCCCGCGGCCGCAGCGATAAATACACGGAGCTGTGAACCTACAGCGCTCCGCGTATTCTGCTCGCCAAGCCCAGGACGAGGCGTAAACTGACGCGGTCATGATTGGCTGGATTCTACTGATCCTACTGGGAATCATCGTTTTGGCGGCATTTTACGCCATCGGCATTTACAATGGCCTGGTCGCGTTGCGGAACCGGTACAAAAACGCGTTCGCGCAAATTGACGTGCAGTTGAAACGCCGGTACGACCTGATTCCCAACCTGGTCGAAACGGCCAAGGGTTACATCAAGCACGAACGCGAAACGCTGGAAGCGGTCACCGCCGCGCGCGGAGCGGCCGTGTCGGCCGGGCAAAAGGCCGCCGCCGATCCCAGCGCCCCCGGCGCGGTCAAGGCGCTGGCCGGCGCGGAATCACAACTGACGGGCGCGCTCGGCCGCCTCTTCGCGGTGGTGGAGTCCTACCCGGACCTGAAAGCGAACCAGAACATGATGCAGCTTTCCGAGGAGCTCACCTCCACAGAAAACAAAGTATCGTTCGCCCGCCAAGCGTACAACGACGCCGTCATGCAGTACAACACGACCCGCGAGCAGTTTCCGGCGGTGATATTCGCCAACATGTTCGCCTTCCTCCCGGCTGAGCTTTTCGAACTGAGCAAGCCCGAGGAGCGGGACGCGCCGAAGGTGCAGTTCACCTGACCGCGTGCCTTTTGGCTTCGAACCGCGAAGCAAATGGGGAAGCATCGGACGCTTGCGCCGCGGCGCGCCGGGAGATTTTGATTTCGTCATCCGCCATCGGAATTTTGTAATTTGGTGGCATGGACTTTTTCGCGGCCCAGGATCGCGCCCACGCCCGCACCCGCCTGCTGGTGGTTTATTTTCTGCTGGGCCTGACGGGCCTGATCGCGGCGTTGTACGTGGTGGTGATGGCCGCGTTCGGCCTCGTGCACGCGCAGGAGTCGGCCCGAGCACCGAATGCGAATGATAACGCAGTCTATGACACGGCTTCGTTGGACGCCGAAGATTGGTGGCGGCCGGACATTCTGGCCTGGGTTGGCTTGGGCACGCTGGTGATCGTCGGCGGAGCCTGCGCGACAAAAATCGCCGCCTTGCGCAGCGGCGGCAGCGCGGTGGCCGAGAGCCTGGGCGGAACCCCCGTGGCGCGCGACACGCAGGATCCGGCGGAACGGCGCTTCTTGAACATCGTGGAGGAAATGGCCCTGGCCGCGGGCGTGCCCGTCCCCGTGGTCTATGTGTTGGAGGAACCGGGCATCAACGCCTTCGCCGCCGGCTTCAGACCGGAGGACGCTGCGGTGACCGCCACGCGCGGGGCTCTGCGCAATCTCTCGCGGGACGAGTTGCAGGGCGTGATCGGGCACGAATTCAGCCACATTTTGAACGGCGACATGCGCCTAAACATTCAGCTCATCGGCGCCGTCTTCGGACTGGTGGTGATCACCGTGATCGGCCGTGAGCTGGTTTACGCGCTGCGCTTCAGCCGCAGCTCGCGCAACGACAAAGGCGGCGGCATCCTGCTCGCACTCTTCCTGCTCGGACTGGCGCTGATTGTGCTCGGCTGGCTGGGCGTCCTCTTTGGCCGGCTGATCCAGGCCGCCGTGTCGCGCCAGCGCGAGGCGCTCGCCGACGCCTCCTCCGTCCAATTCACGCGCAATCCCGACGGCCTCGCGGGCGCGCTGAAAAAAATCGGCGGACTGGCCGCGGGCTCGCGCATCGAGCACGCGCACGTCGAGGAGACTGCGCACATATTTTTCGCCCCCGCGTTCAACAGCATTTTCGCCACCCATCCACCGCTGGAGCAGCGCATCCGCGCCCTCGACCCAAACTGGGATGGAAAATTCGTCACGCCCACGGGCGACGAAGACGCCGTCATCGCACTGGCACCTACGCCCCGCGCAACTCCGTCGCGGGCCGAAAACCTGGTGATTGCGTTGAGCGCCGTGGCCGCCACGGCGCTGGCGGGCGTGCGCAATTGGCGCGAAACCCTGCCATCGCCCGTGCATGACGCCTTGGCCAGCCCAGCCGGCTGCCGGGCCCTCGTGCTCGCATTGACTTTCGACGAAAACCCGGCCGCCCGCCAGGCGCAGATTGCCCAACTGCACGAAAGCCAGGAGCCAGCCGCGGACGCCGCGGCGCAATTGGCCGACTCCGTGCTGGCGACGGAACCCGGACGCCGCCTGCCGCTCCTCGAACTGGCGCTGGCCGGCTTGAGCGGCGCAACCGTCCCCGAGCGGGCCTCCTTGCTCGCGCGGATGCGCGAACTCGTCTGGGTGGACCATGTGGTGACCTTGCACGAATTCGCGCTCCTGCGCGTGGCCGAATACCGGCTGCACCCGCACCCGCCGGCCTCGGGCCCGGCCAACCCGCAGGCCTATGCCCGGGACGTGGCCGTGGTGCTTTCATCGCTCGCCTATGTGGGCACGAACGACGACGCCAAGGCCCTTGCCGCCTTCCAGCACGGCTTGACGGCGCTGCCCGGCTTGACGGGGCTCGTTGCGCCCATTTCGCGCGCGGATGCGACGCTCGACCGCCTGAGCATCTCCTGCGGAAGACTCGAAGCCGCGCCGTTCCCCCTCAAGAAACAACTGCTCGAAGCCGGGGCACTGGTGATTGCGGACGATGGCGTGGTCGAGCCTGCCGAAGCCGACATGCTGCGCGCTCTCGCGGCCTCGCTGGGCTGCCCGCTGCCTTCCGGCTAGATGCAACCCAAGACGAACACGCCCAGCCTGCTCATAGCGGGAAACCCGGCGAATTAAACCGAGGAATCGCCGATTTTCTTGCGCCGGAAATGATCAACCACGGCGACGTGAAAGCCCTGCAACACGAGCCAGAAAACACCACTGATGCACGCCGACGTGAAGGCCGCCAGACCCCATTTCCAGGCTTCCGGCGCGTCCGGAGTGTGGCCGTAGCAAATCCACGTCATGAACGCAAAGAACACTCCGGTAATGAGCAGATCGAT
>JBEKZN010000135.1:0-5147 GCA_049509815.1 Opitutales bacterium | reverse complement strand
TCCTTCTCTTTTGCCAAAAGCTCGCCCATGCCCGCGCCAAAAACTTCTAAATGAATTGCGCTGCTCGCCGACAGCGTTCGCTTCCACACCCAAATCCTCCCCACCCTCGCATGAAACCTCTGTTGGCCTGTGCCCTGATTGGCAGCTTATTCTTTGGCCCGATGCTTCCGGCGCAAAATACGTCCACGCCGCCCGCCACCGCTCCGGCTGCGCAACCGTTGTACCTCGACCCGACGCAGCCCGTTTCGGCCCGCGTGGACGACCTTCTCTCGCGCCTGACCACCGAGGAAAAGGTCGCCCTGCTCCACGCCGACGGCACCTTCAGCACCGCCGCCATCCCGCGCCTCGGCCTGCCCGAGCGCTGGATGCTCGACGGCCCCAACGGCGTGCGCGAGGAAATCGAGCGCAACGGCTGGAACTCCGCCGGCCGCACCGACGATTTTTCCACCTGTTTTCCCTCGGGCATCTGCCTGGCCGCGACTTGGAGCCCCGATGTCGCCCGCGGCGAGGGCGCGGCCATCGGCGAGGAGGCCCGCGCCCGCGGCAAGGACATCATGCTTGGCCCGGCCGTGAACATCGAGCGCATCCCCCTCAATGGCCGCAGCTTTGAGTATTTTGGCGAAGACCCCTGGCTGGCCGGGCGCATCGCCGTGGCGTTCATCCAGGGCGAGCAGTCGCAGGACATCGCCTCCTGCGTGAAGCATTTCGCCGCCAACAACCAGGAAACCAACCGCAATTCCATCGATGTGAACATGGACGAGCGCACCTTGCGCGAAATTTACCTCCCGGCCTTTGAGGCCGCGGTCAAGGAGGGCGGCGTGCTCTCGGTCATGGCCGCGTACAACAAATTCCGCGGCGAATACTGCGCGCAAAACGATTACCTGCTCAATCAGATCCTCAAAAAGGACTGGGGCTTCCAGGGCCTCGTGATGACCGATTGGGGCGCCGCCCACGACACCAAGGCGCTCGCCTACGGCGGCCTCGATCTCGAAATGGGCACGCACGTCGCCGCCGACGTGGACTATGACACCTACTACCTCGCGCAGCCGTTTCTCGATGGCGTGAACAGTGGCCAGTACCCGATGGCGCTGCTCAACGACAAGGCCCGGCGAAACCTCTATGTGATGATCGCCTCGCATGTGCTCGACCAGCGTCCCGCGGGCTCCATCAACACCGCCGCCCATCAGGCCATGGCCCGGCGGGTCGCCGAAGAGGGCATGGTCCTGCTCAAAAACGACCAAAACGCGCTCCCGCTCGACCCCGCTCAAATCAAGTCCATTGCCGTCATCGGCGACAACGCCACGCGTCTGCAGGCGGCCGGCGGCGAAAGCTCCGGCATCAAGGCCTTTTACGAAATTTCCCCGCTCGCCGGCATCCTCAACCGCGTGGGCAATCGGGTGAATGTCACTTTTTCGCAGGGTTACCTCGCGCCCTCGCCCGGGCGAAACCGCGCCCGCACCAACGCCGGTGCAGACACTTCCGGCAATACCACACTCATCGCCAATGCCGTCGCCGCGGCCAAACAGGCGGACGTCGCCATTGTCGTTTGCGGCTTGAACAAAAACTTCGACACCGAGGGCCGCGACCGTCCGGACCTGAAGCTGCCGTTCAACCAGGACGACTTGATTCAAAGCATCGTCGCGGCCAACCCGCGGACGATCGTCGTGCTCGTGGCCGGCTCGCCCGTCGAGATGGGCCCGTGGCTGCAAAAAGTCCCCGCGGTGCTGCTGGCCTGGTATGGCGGCTCCGAGGCCGGCAACGCCCTCGCGCGCATTCTCTTCGGCGACGTGAATCCGTCCGGCAAACTTCCCTGCACTTTCCCGAAGCAGCTCGCGGACACTCCCGCCGCCGCGTTCGGCCCCGAGGCCTACCCGGGCGTGAACGGCGAGGAAACCTACAAGGAAGGTCTGCTTGTCGGCTACCGCTGGTACGACACCAAAAACATCGAACCGCTCTTCCCGTTCGGCCACGGGCTCTCCTACACGACCTTCCAATACTCGAATCTAAAGCTCCTGCCCGGCGACGAATCCAAAGGCATCTGGGCCACCGTGCAGTTCGACGTCACCAACACCGGCGCGCGCGAAGGCGAGGAGGTCGCGCAGGTCTATGTGCGCCAGGCCAAGCCTTCCCTCCCGCGGCCCGACAAGGAACTGAAGGGCTTTTACAAACTCCCGCTCCAGCCCGGTGAAACCGAGACGGTCGCCATCCCGCTCGGCCAGCGCGCCTTCGCCTATTACGACCCGGACAAAAAAGGCTGGCTCGCCGAGGCCGGCGATTTCCAAATCCTCGTCGGCTCATCTTCGCGCGACCTGCGTCTCGACGGCACTTTCAAGCTTGCCGACACTTCGATCTACCAATAACCGCGCCTCACGATTTTGGCACGACGTGGGTGCCCTCGTCCACGTCGGGTGTCGCTTGACCGTTCATGGAAGTGTCCGTCAGCCGGTCTTTTCCGCCCGCCGCGGTCCACAGCACGCCGATATCGTCGGGCGAAACCGCCACGGCAGGCTGGAATTGTTCGCTGCCCATGTAGTCCAACAGCGAGCGCCGCAATTGCTGTCCGACGGGGTTTTGCGACGCCGCACCGTACTGAAAATCTATCGGGCAAACCAGCAGCCGTCCCGGCCCGACCTTGCATTCGAATATGACGCCGAGCTTCCAGTTGCGGTTCCAGTCGTCAATCGCATAGACAGTCGGCTTCAGCTCCTGCGGCAGCGAGTCCAGGTTGATGGCCGGCACGCCGCGCACCAACTGCGTCCACTGCCAGTTGCAATAGGCCTCCGTCGGAAATTCTGCCAGCGCCGGCGATTTTGCGTCAATCCACAGTCCCAGCATCGCGCTGAGCTTCGGATTCATCGGGCGGTTCCAGAACACGGGCACATTGTCCAGTGGCGGATTGCGTCCGCTCGCGGTCAAATCCGTTTGCGTCGGAATAAACAGCACCTTGCCACCCTGCGCCAGGTACGCCGCCGCCTGATCCCATGATGGCGTCATCAGCACGTCCTTCGTCTTCGAATCGTCAATCTTCGCCGGGTACAGCCAAAAATCCCAGCTATTCTCGGTGTCCGTGCCACCCAGTCCCGCGACCAGCTTGTACGCGGCCGGCGCGGGCAGCTTCGACAAATCCGTCGCGATGTTGCCCAGCGCGATGCCCCGGCCGAGGGGAATGTCCCGCGCTGTCCAATTCCCCTGCGCCACGGCGTTCCCCGCCGCATCGGTGATTTTCCAATACGGCGAAGCGTTTGCAATCGGAGCGGGGCCGAGGTTGGCCACTTCCACCGGCACATTCAGGCTGTCGGCCGTGGTCAGCGTGCGCTGGGCGAACCGCGCCAGCACCACCGTCGGCGCGCAGAAACGGCGGAACTCCTCCGGCGTCACATAACCCTTGGACTCCCAAAACGTGTCCAGCACGCCGATCAGCGCGGTTCCCTGGCCCAGGTAATCATGCAGGTCCAGCAGTTGAAAGCCCGCCAGGTTGGCCGTCCGCAGGTTGGCCTCGATCTCCTCCTTGTAGCATTCCAACTGGTATTTGCCCGAGGCCCACGCAAAATCCTTGTCCAGGTCCAGCAAACCGTGCTCCGCCATCGAGTCGCGGAAAATCTCGAAGTTGCCCGGCCGCAGGTAGCCGGTGAATTTTTTGATGACATCGTAATCCGGATACGCGCACCACTGCCCCAATTCGTGCGCGAAGACCGGAATGTGCGCGTCCGCCAGCGCCGCGCTCCAGTCGCCGCCAAACCACGCGCTGTCCCCGCGCAGCCGGCCGCCGGGGCCGTTGTCGCCGGCCGGGGTGCCGGGCATGACGGCGTACTGTGGGCCGTTCAACTCTGCGGCGAACGCCCAGCCGGTGCCGGCGGCGTAAAGCCGGCGCGGGTCCTTTTGGTACCACGCCGCGGCCCATTGCGGGGTCACGTTTTGCCAGCCGCCGGACGGCTCGTTGCTCGGCGAAAGGAACATGAACGAGGGATGGTTGCCGTAGGCCTTGACTATGCGCTCCGTTTCCGCCTCCAGCATTCGCGACATCGGGCTGTTGGGGCTGATGTTGTTCCACATGCCGCACTCGGGCTGGAGGTAGATGCCCATCTCGTCGGCGGCCTCGAAGGCCGCTTCCGGCGGGCACCACGAGTGAAACCGCATGCCGTTCAACCCGTAATCCTTGCACACCTGGAAAATCTTCTTCCACGACCCGACGTCCGTGGGCGGGTAGCCCGTCAGCGGAAAATCCCCGCCAAAATGCGTCCCGCGAAAATTGATCTCGCGGCCGTTCAGCAGCAGCTTGACGTCGTCGTGCGTTACTTCGCGCAGGCCGAAAGTCAGCGCCTTGGCGTCGTCCGCCTCATCGCCCTTGAGCTGGAGCGCTAGATGCTGAAGCACGGGATGAAACTCGTCCCAAGTCTGCGCATCGGGCCCGAGGGAAACGGTGAGTTCCGCGTTGCCGCCTTGCGTGTCCCACGTCACGGGAACAGAGACATTGCCGATGGTCAGCATCCCCTTGCCGGCTTGCCCGCTGTCGTTGCCAACGGTGACTTTCACCAAGGCGGACTTTTGCGCGACGTTCGGGAAAACCTGCGCGTCGTCAATCCACACCGGCGTGGTGGCAATCAGTTCGATGCGCCCAACGATGCCGTTCCACGCCGCGCCGAGCGCATCGGACACCGAATGTCCGTCGGCCCGGTAAACGAGCAGCTTGCCATCCGCGTCGGGCATGACCGCGCCCTGCACCGTCCGGTCTCGCGGGTTGGGATCGGTGGCGGTGCCGTTGTCCACCCGAATCGTGAGCCGGTGCGGGCCGGTCGCAAGCAGGCCGAGATCGTATTCATGCGGCGCCACCAGGCTGAGGTTGGAGCCGATTTTCTTGTCGTCCACCCACACGGTGGTCTCCCAATGCGGATGCTCGAGAAAAAGCTCCACCCGCCGGCCCGCCCAATCCTGCGGGATGACGACGTCGCGCTGGTACCACGCCGCCCCTAGGTAATGCCGCGGCGGCTGCGAAAGGAACGGCACCTTCACATTCCCCGGCTGCGAATATTTGTCGTGATCGGGATTGGTCTTCCACGGCGCCACACCCAACAGGGCCACCCACGGCGTGCTGGCGCTGATTTCATCGCCGTAGCCCTGAGCCTGGAGAATGCCGGGCAGCGTGATTT
>JBEKZN010000134.1:0-5170 GCA_049509815.1 Opitutales bacterium | reverse complement strand
GCATTGTTTCTCGCTGCTCACAAAGGACATCTTCCGTTTGTAAAGCTGCTCCTTGCTTACGGAGCATCGGGAGGCGTCCGCCCGCAAGGGCGTAAATTGGATTCGTGGCTTCGAAGCGCCTCCGGTCTGCCCAGTGCGAAAATTGACGCCATTTTGGTCACCCTAGGCAAATCGTGAATTTTTTTTGATTATATGCCACGATTCTTAATCATCCCCCTCAAATACTCCTCCCCGCCCGCCAGGTCCGAAAACTTCCCGTCCAACTGCGCCTCGTAGCACGCGTTCAGCAACTGCTTGAACTGCGGCCCCGGCTGCAACCCCGCTGCGATTAGATGCCGCCCGAGCACGATCGGCTCCGGCGCCTGGTCGGCCACCGCCAGCGTCGCCGCCCGCTCCAGCAGCCACTGCCCCGCGCCCGGCTCTTCCGGCGTCAGCGGCGGCCGGCCCCAGCGGTCGGCCTCGTCCACGCGCGCCAGCCGGTCAATCCGCCCGATCTTCTTCGCCAGCCGCCGGATCGCCCCGTCCCCCGCGCCGCCGAGCATCAGCTCCCGCGGCCGCATGTGGCACAGCACCAGCGGCGTCACGCTCTCGATCAGTTCCTTGTGGTTCGACATCCGCGACAAAAACGCCAGCATCGGCGCCTCCGCCGCCGCTTCGTGCCCGGGCGAGCGCACCCGCCCGTCCTCGCCCTTCACCGTCGTCGCCGGTTTGCCGAAATCATGGCACAGCACCGCCAGCCCGACCACCAGGTCCTCCCACGCGTCGCCCGTGCGCCGGAGCGCGAACGCATCCAAACAATGCAGCGTGTGCGTCCACACGTCGCCCTCCGGATGCCAGCCGGGATCCTGCGGGCAGCCGATCAGCCCCGCCAGCTCCGGAAAAAATTTTACCCACTCGCACGCCCGCAGAAACTCCAGCCCTACCGACGGCTTTTTTCCCTTCACCAGCAGCTTCTGCCACTCCTCGAACACCCGCTCCGCCGACAGCCCGTCCATCGTCAGCGTCGCCGCCATCGCCACCGTTTCCGGCGCGACCGCCAGCTCGAAGCGCGCCGCCAGTTGCATCCCGCGCAGCACGCGCAGCGGATCCTCCCCAAACCGCTGCGTCGTGTGCCGCAGCACCCCCGCGCGCAAGTCCCCCGCGCCGTTGAACGGGTCGATCAGCTCCCGCGTCAGCGGATCCCACGAAATCGCGTTGATCGTAAAATCCCGCCGGCCCGCCGCGTCGTGAAACGACATCGCCGGGTCCGCATCCACCTCAAAATCCTTGTGCTTCGGCCCCGTCTTGCGCTCGCGCCGCGGCACCGACACATCCAGCTCCAGCCCCCGCACCTTCAGCACCCCGAAGCTCCGCCCCACCACGATGATCGGGTACGCCGACGCCACCAGCTTTTCCAGCGCCCCGGGATCAACCCCGAACACTTCCAAATCCGCGTCCTTCGCCGCCTGCCCCAGCAACGCGTCCCGCACGCACCCGCCCACCAGCACCGCCCGCCCGCCCGCCGCGCGCACGCGCTTGGCCAGGTCGAAGACCGCCGCCTCCAACTCCGGCGGCAACGGCACCGCCTCCAGCTTCTGTGGCACTTCCGGCATTATTTTATTTCGATATCTTAATCTTTATCGGAAAGGTCTGATATTTCGCAAGTCCTTAATGTCAAAATGCTTGAATCGCCTGCGCGCAATTCTTCTTTACTATCTTACCCAAGATAGTCAATATACTCCCCATGCAGCCTCCCACGCTCCCGCATCCCGAAATGCTCTCTGTCGAAAGCGAGCGGCTCGAGCGGCTTTCCGCCGAGGACCGCGTGCGCTGGGCCATCGACACCTTCGGCTCCCGCCTCGTGCTCAGCACCAGCTTCGGCATCCAGTCCGCCGTCATGCTCCATTTGGTCACGCGCCTCGCGCCGGAAATTCCTGTGGTGTTCGTGGACACGGGTTACCTCTTCCCCGAAACCTACCAATTTGCCGACGAACTCACAAGGCGCCTTAACCTCAACCTCAAAGTCTTCAACCCCCGCGAAACCGCCGCCCGCCAGGAGGCCCTCCACGGCCGCCTCTGGGAACAGGGCAAGGACGGCCTCGAAAAATACAACCTCCTCAACAAGGTCGAGCCCATGAACCGCGCCATCCAGGAACTCGGCGCCGCCGCCTGGCTCACCGGCCTGCGCCGCGTCCAGTCCAAAACCCGCGAAGACCTCGACATCATCCACCTCCAGAAACGCACCTACAAAATCCACCCCATTCTCGACTGGTCCGAGCGCGACGTTTACCAATACCTCACCAAGCACCAGCTCCCCTACCACCCGCTCTGGGAAAAAGGCTACGTCTCCGTCGGCGACATCCACAGCAGCGCCCCCCTCGGCGCTGGCCAGGCCGCCGAGGAAACCCGCTTCAACGGCCTCAAGCGCGAATGCGGCCTCCACGAAGCCAACGAACGCGGCGACTTCCAGATTTAGCGCACCCGGCTGGTTTTTGCCTCGAAAGCATGGCGGATTTTATCCTGTCCATTCTGTTAATTCTGTCTAAAAATCTTCCTCTTCCATTTTCCTTTTCCCATGCTCCTCACCCCCGAACTTCGCCAGCACCTCGAAGAACTCCACCGCCGCGCCGGTTACCTGTGGAGGTTTCTTTGACGTCGAGAACAAGCAGCGCGCCGCCACCGCCCTCGAAGTCCGCATGGCCGAAAACGGCTTCTGGGACCGCCCCGAGGAAGCCCGCAAGGTTCTCGCCGAAGCCCACCAGCTGAAAAAAATCACCGCCCCCATCGTCGCCTACCGCAAACGGCTCGACGACCTCCAGGCCATGGCCGACCTCGTCGCCGAGGGCGCCGAGAACGAAGTCGCCGACTACGCCGCCGAAGCCGCCGCCACTGCCGCGACCATGCTCAAGGATCTCGACAAACTCGAGATCGAGTCCTTCCTCACCGGCCCCCACGACGCCTCCAACGCCATCGTCACCGTCCACGCCGGCGCCGGCGGCACCGAATCCTGCGACTGGGCCGATCTGCTCCTGCGCATGTACACCCGCTGGGCCGAGCGCCGCGGCTACCAGGTCGAAGTCGAGGACATCAACGCCGGCGACGAAGCCGGCATCTCCCGCGCCACCTTCCGCATCATCGGCCCCAACGCCTACGGCTACGCCAAGGCCGAGCGCGGCGTCCACCGCCTCGTCCGCATCTCCCCCTTCGACGCCAACAGCCGCCGCCACACTTCCTTCGCCTCCGTGGACGTCATCGCCGAGCTCGACGACGACGCCGACGTCCCCCTCAACGACGCCGACCTGCGCATCGACACCTTCCGCTCCAGCGGCAAAGGCGGCCAGCACGTCAACAAAACCGAGTCCGCCATCCGCATCACCCACATCCCCTCCAACCTCGTCGTCACCTGCCAGACCGAGCGCTCCCAGCACAAAAACAAGGAGCGCGCCATGAAGACCCTCAAGTCCCGCCTCTACGAAAAAACCCAGGACGAAAAACGCGCCGAAATGGAACGCTTCTACGGCGAAAAAGGCGACATCGGCTGGGGCAACCAGATCCGCAGCTACGTCTTCCAGCCCTACCAAATCGTCAAGGACCTCCGCACCGGCTACGAAACCGGCAACGTCCAGGCCGTCATGGACGGCGACCTCGACGGCTTCATCAACGCCTGGCTCCGCGCCGGCTGCCCTCTCAAAAGAAACAAAGACGTCAAGATGGAGGAGTAGTGCAAGTTGTTGGTCAATGTTTCTTGCGAACAAACCGTGTGAAAATTGAGCGGATCGAACTGCCGGCGAAGCAACCCAACGAATCGCAATCATCACGAACGGCGATTGCTTGCGGCCCAACGGGCCGCCGGAATCCAGCCCAGGGTTGCGCGCAGCGCTACCCTGGGGTACAAGATGCCCAATACCCGCGCGCCCTGAAGGGGCGCAGGAGCGCCCCCATGCCCCAATCCCTCGCCAAAATTTACGTCCACCTCATCTTCTCGACCAAAAACCGCGAACGGCTCCTCACCGGCGACATCCGCCCGGATCTCCACGCCTACATTTGCGGCATCCTGCGCGACCTCGTCTCACCAGCGCTCGAAATCAACACCGAACCGGACCATGCCCACATCCTCTTCACGCTCTCGCGCACCCAAACCGTGAGCGACGTCGTCTCTCAAATCAAACGCGGCTCATCCGCTTGGCTGAAAACAAAATCAAAATCCTATTCGAAATTCCATTGGCAAAACGGGTTTGGCGCGTTTTCCGTAAATCAATCTGCCGTGGACCAAGTTCGCGAATATATCCGCAACCAGCCTGCTCATCATAAAAAGGTTACGTTTCAAGATGAATTCCGTGCGCTTTTGCAGCGGTACGGCATCGAATTTGACGAGCGCTACCTGTGGGATTAAATGGTGAAGTCCTGCGGCCCTTCAGGCCGCGAATTTTCTTTCGTCCTCCACCCCCCAGGGTGGTGCTTGGCACCACCCTGGGCTTTGCTCCGGCGGTCTTTCAGACCGGAAAAACAAGCCGTCACCCGCATCATCCCCGCCTTGCTTTTACTTTATCCTTCATCCTTCATAATTCACTCTTTCGCATCTCCTCATGCCGCTCGACATGCACGACGTATCCCCCACCCCTTCCCGCCGCAAGGAATGGCTCCTCGCCGCCCTCCTCACCGTCATCGGCGCGGCCACCATTGTCATCTACATTATCATGCTGCGCGGCTTTCCCGTCTTCGTTCTTTTCCTCCTCGTCGCCAGCGAAATCTTCATCCTCATCCTCGTTTACTTCATCCTCGTCGGCAAATGGCGCCAACGGGACGACCCCTGAATCTCACCGCCTCGCGCCCCTGCACCCATCGTCCCAGTGAAATCCCTTGTCTTTAGCCTCCTCGCCATCGTGGTGGGCTATTTCCTCCTCACCCTCGGCGTCGGCTTCTTCGCCCTCTACTGGTTCCGCGACCCAGCCACCGAGCCATCCCTGCGCTACTTCGAACTCTCCATCGCCGTCGCGTTCGTCTGCGCCGTCGTTTCCGGCTTCGTCGTCGCCCTGCTCGCGCCGCGCCGCCCGCTCACCCACGCCTTCGTCCTCATCGCCCTCGTCACGGCCATGACCATCGTCGCCGTAATCCGCGAGCGCAACCGCGAGCCCAACGGCTGGTACGAACCTGCTGGCCTCGCCGCCACTGTTTCCGGCATCCTCGCCGG
>JBEKZN010000133.1:0-5179 GCA_049509815.1 Opitutales bacterium | reverse complement strand
TCGATGGCGAACATGAGGCCGAGGCCGCGAACTTCTTTGATCCAGTCGTACTTGGGCATGAGGGCGCGGGCGGCGGCGAGGAGTTGCTGGCCGCGCACGGCGGAGTTGGCGACGAGGGTTTCCTTTTCGAGGACGTGGAGAGTGGCGAGGCCGCAGGCCATGGCGAGGTTGTTGCGGCCAAAAGTGCTGGAGTGGACGACGCAGCGGTCCATGCGGGAGTAAACACTCTGGTAAATGGAACGGCGGGTGCAGACAGCGGCGACGGGGACGTAGCCACCACTGAGGGTCTTGGCGATGGTGATGATGTCCGGGTCGAGGTTCCAGTGCTCGTAGGCGAACATGCGGCCGGTGCGGCCAAGGCCGGTCTGGACTTCGTCGCAGATGAAGAGGGCGCCGTATTTGCGGCAGAGGGCCTGGGCTTGGGGCAGATAATCGGCCGTGGGGATGAAGACGCCCTTGCCTTGCACCGGCTCAACGATGAAGGCGGCTACGTCGCCTTGACGCAGTTTGGCTTCGAGGTCGTCGAGGTCGTTGTACCGCACGGATTCAGCGCCGGGCATGAAGGGGCCGAAACCCTCCTGAAAATGCTTGTTGGCGGTGACCGAGAGGGCGCCGTAGGTGAGGCCGTGGTAGGCCTGCTCAAGGGAGAGAATGCGGGTGCGGCCGGTGGCGCAACGGGCGAACTTGAGGGCGCCTTCGACCGCTTCGGTGCCGGAGTTGCAAAAGAAGAAGGCGTCGCGGGACGGGCCGGTGTATTTGGCGAGGGCTTCGGCGAGGAGGCCGCTCAGGAGCGAGCAGTCCATCTGGACAAGGTTGGGCAGGTCGAGGTCGAGGACGTCCTGGATGGCGCGTTTGACCTCGGGGTGATTGCGGCCAATGTTGTAAACGCCGTAACCGCTGAGGAAGTCGAGGTAGTCGCGCCCATCCATGTCATAGAGGTAGGCGCCGGAGGCGCGCGCGTAAACTTTGTCAAATCCGATGGTGCGCAGCACTTTGACAAGGGTGCGGTTGACATGCTTTTCGTGCAGGTCGTAGTTGTCGCCCAAGCGGGTTTGGATCAAGTCCTTGAGATCGAAATCCATATTTAAACGAGGGACACTAGGGTGGGAAGTGGGCAGGTGCAAGCGCGATTAGGATGGGTGGTAAACCCTGTGAGCGGTGAGATTTCCCTTGGCGGGAGCGGGGGGATTGCGCGAGACTGGGGGCATGAGCCAAGCGACCGCCGCGCCCCTGGTCGGGGTGATCATGGGCAGCCAGTCCGATTGGGAGACGATGCATCACGCTGCTGACTTGCTCGAGGAGTTGAAGGTTCCGTATGAGACGCGGGTGGTGAGCGCGCACCGCACGCCGAAGTTGTTGTATGATTATGCGCAGGCGGCGGCGGGGCGCGGGTTGCGGGTGCTGATCGCCGGGGCGGGTGGGGCGGCGCATTTGCCGGGGATGACGGCGGCGTTGACGCACCTGCCGGTGGTGGGGGTGCCGGTGGCGTCGAAGATGTTGCAGGGGCTGGATTCGCTGTTGTCCATCGTGCAGATGCCGAAGGGGATTCCGGTGCTGACGGTGGCGATCGGGCCAGCCGGGGCGGCGAACGCGGGGCTGGCGGCGGCGGCGATTTTGGCGCTCGAGGACGGGGCTTTGCGGGAGCGGCTGGTGGCGTACCGGGAGCGGCAAACGGCGGCGGTGCTGGCCGCGGGCGCCTTGAAGTGAGCGCGGAGAGCTTTTGTTTTGCGAACCCATGAGCCTGTCACGCGTTGCCGACCATCGTTCCTGGCTTAGCCGCCACCGGTGGATGACGTTTGGTCTGTTGGTGGCGCTGGTGGTGGCGGGAACGGTGGCGGTGAACGTGTGGATGGTGTGGGACGAGAGCGGGCGGATTTCCGATCGCAGCGAGGACGTGCCGGCACGGACGGCGGCGGTGGTGCTGGGGACGGATCCGGGAGGCGTGGACATGGTGGAACGGCTGGATGCGGCGGCGCGTTTGTACAAGGAAGGGAAGGTGCGGGAAGTGGTGGTTTCGGGGGGAAGTAATCCGCCGGATTACGACGAAGCGTGGTGCATGTGGCTGGGGCTGCAGGCGCGGGGGGTGCCGGCGGCGGCGATCACGCGCGACCCGATGGGGTACCGGACGCTGGACTCGGTGGCGCGGGCGAAGGAGGTTTACGGTTTGGACGGGGTGGTGCTGATTTCACAGGGTTTTCATCTGTCGCGGGCGGTGTTTCTGGCTCGGCATTGGGGGCTGGACGCGGTGGGCTACGCCGCGCCGGACGCCGATGGCTGGGTGAGCCGAAGCCATTGCCGCGAGTGGCTGGCGCGGGTGCTGGCGGTGCTGGATGTGACGATCCTGGACCGGCAGCCGCGGGTGGGCGGGCCGCCCGCGCCGATCACGCCGCCGCCGGCGGTATCCAAATCTTGAATACATGAACGCCATGCGCTCCTCATCACGCATCATTCCGCCGGGCGCGACGCTGGGCATGCTCGGCGGCGGGCAACTGGGCCGCATGGCGCTGCTGGCGGGCCGCCGGCTGGGGTATCGTTTCCAGGTGTATGATCCGGCGGCGAAATGCTGCGCGGCGAGCGTGGCGGAGAAAACCTTCACTGCGCCCTGGGAGGACCGGCGGGCGCTGGCCGCATTCGCGAGGGGGATTGCGGCGGCGACGCTGGAGTTTGAGAACATTCCGGCGGAGACGCTGGAAGCGCTGGCCCGGCGCGTGCCGGTGCGGCCGGGGGCGCGGGTGCTGGAGATTTGCCAGAATCGGCGGCGGGAGAAGAAATTTTTGCGGAGGCAGGGATTGCCCCACGCGGAATTCGCACTGGCGGAATCGGCGGCCGGGCTGGAGCGGGCCGTGGCCACGGTGGGCTTTCCTTGCGTGCTGAAGACGGCGGCGTTTGGGTATGACGGAAAGGGCCAGATGAAGCTCACGGCTGCGCCGAAGGGCGGAGCGAAGGCATGGGCGGATTTATGGGAAAAACTCGGCGGGGCCGCGCTGGTAGTTGAAAAATGGATACGCTTCGAGGCGGAGTGCTCGGTGATTGTGGCGCGCGGCGCGGACGGGGCCACGGCGGTTTTCCCGATGGCGGAGAACGAGCACCGGAACCATATTTTGCACCGGAGCATCGCGCCGGCGCGGCTGCCGGCGCGGGCGCAGCGCGAGGGCGCGGCGCTGGCGCGGGAGATCGCGGAGGCGCTCGGGGTGGTGGGCTTGCTGGCGGTGGAGATGTTTTATGCGGACGGCCAATTGCTGGTGAACGAGCTGGCGCCGCGGCCGCACAACAGCGGGCACTATAGTTTCGACGCCTGCGCCACGAGCCAGTTTGAGCAGCAGATCCGGTGCACGGCGGGCCTGCCGCTCGGAGCGACGGATTTGCTGCGTCCGGCGGTGATGATCAATTTGCTGGGCGATTTGTGGAAAGACGGGCAAGCGCCGGACTGGGGCAGGCTGCTGCGCGACCCGCGGGTGAAGCTGCACCTCTATGACAAGGGCGAGCCGCGGCCAGGGCGCAAGATGGGGCACTTCACGGTGATGGATGAGAATCCTAAGACGGCGGTGAAGGTGGCGGATGGGTTGTTTGAAGAACTGGACAGAGGGTAGAGCGAGGCAGGCATTAATTCTTGCAAGGAGAAGGAGAAAGGGTAGCAGTTGGATACATGGTGGGAGGGCTAAAAATTGTGCAGGTCAAGCCGGGGCACGAAGCGGAGTTGGAGCGGCTGTTCGCGGAGTTGCGCGCGGAGATGCACCAGCACGAGCCGGGCTGCTTGCTGTACTCGCTGCTCAAATCGCGCGCAAAACCCGGCGCCTACATTGTGCATGAGCAGTATCGCGATCAGGCGGCGCTGGGAGCCCATCAAAAGTCGGCGCACGGGGCCAAATATTTTCCAATGATGCGGGCGATCATTGAGAAGATTGACGTGGAATATTTCGACGGGGTGGTGGATTAGGCGGAGCACACCGCCATTTGGTCATGCGACTCTGGTCACTGCATCCGAAGTATCTCGACTCGCAGGGGCTGGTGGCGCTGTGGCGGGAGGGTCTGCTGGCGCAGGCGGTGTTGCGCGGGGAGACGAAGGGGTACCGGCATCATCCGCAACTGGAGCGTTTTCGAGAGCAGGCAAAACCGCGGGCGGCGATTGCGGCTTATTTAGCTGAAGTCGAAGCCGAGGCCGTGCGGCGAGGCTATCAATTTGATCGGCGCAAGGTGGGCCGGGGGCGAACCAAGGCACGAATCGCGGTAACTCGCGGGCAACTGAAGTTCGAGTGGTCGCATTTGCGGCGCAAGCTGGCGGCGAGAAGTCCGGAGGTTTTTAAGAAGTGGAACAGCGAACGCGGGTTGCCGGAGGCTCATCCGGTGTTCCGAGTTGTCGCCGGCGCGGTTGAGTCTTGGGAGCGGCCGTGAGGTACAGAGCCGCAGCGCGTCTAAAACGCGACGTGATGGCGCCAGTCGCGCTGGTCGGGCGCGAGTTTTTCGAGGAAGACCATATTGGACAGATTGAAATCGGCCCAGGGCTGGAGGATTTCGGGTGCGAGGAAGCGATCGGCGCGCGGGAGGGCGCGCAGAAGCTTTTTAATGGAGGAGGACAGACGCTGGCGCGAGGAAGGAGCGGGGCCGGGCGGGCTGGCGGGATGCACGCGGTAGGCGCGGTTGGCGAGAAGGTAGCGCACGACTTTTTTGAGCGACGGCATCCAGAGGTCGTGAAAGCCGACGACGCCGCCGGTTTCGAGGCGCTTGTCCACAAGGATGAAATCGAGGAGGGTGAGGTCGAAGAGGTGGGAGGCGTCGATGAAGGCGAATTGCAGCGGCGGGAGCGACGGAAAGACTTCCTCGGGGAATTTTTCGTGGAACTGGAGGCGGTCGGACAGGCCGGCGCGGCGGACGTGTTCGAGACCCTGGCCGGAGACGAGGCTGGTTTGGAAGGGGTCGCTGACGAAGTGGCGGGAGTCGCCGCCGTTGGCCGCGAGCGCGCCGAGGATGGCGAGGCCGGAAACGCCGAGGGCGAAGCCGATTTCGGCGGTGGCGCGGGGGCGGAGCTGGCGGACGAGCGCGTAGAGCGCGAGGGCCTCGTCGGGCGAGATGTTGGAGTGAAGCGGCTGGAGCGCGCCGGCGGCATCGCGGAATTGGCCGCGCTCGAGCATTTCGCGCAGGACGGGGGGCAGGTCGCTTAGGGTGAAGGCGGGCACAGATT
>JBEKZN010000132.1:0-9295 GCA_049509815.1 Opitutales bacterium | reverse complement strand
GTACAATAGCGGTGTCCTGGGGGGGGCAGATGTACAACCAAGGGGAATCAGACGATAACTCCACGGTTTCATCCCTGCCAAAGTGGGGGGAGCACTTGTACTTAAAAAACCAACGGCCGGACAAAACGGGAACAGGGATGGAATACGCGAATTTGGGGCCGCTGGCGAGCCTGGCGCAGAAGGCGTTCATGACCGGACCTTACCGCAAGGGGGAAGTGATCATCCGGGCGGGCAGCGACGAGGAGCTGGCGGCGTTGTTGAAGCGGGCCCAGGAGGAAGGCGGAGAAATGGTGGATTTGATTCCGGGCCTGCGGGCGGCCCGGCTGCGGTTTACCGACCCCGCCAGCATGAACAAGTTTTTACAGGGCGGGACGGGCGGGTTTGACCCGGAGTTGAATTACACGGTGAGTTTGCCGACGCCGCCTCCGCCGCCGGATCCGTCCGCACCCGGTTCGCTGGTGCCGTTTGGCAGCGGGGCGTTGAGCTACCTGGGCGTGCCCGTGAACAATTCCGGTTACGGGAAGGGAGTTGAGGTGGCGATGCTGGACACGGGGTTGTCGCCGGGAGAGACGAATTTGCTGCGAGGCGGAAGCGTGACCGAGGTGGATTTGGTGGGGGGATCCCCTCCCGATCCGGGACATGGCGACATGGTAGCGACGCTGTTTGACGGGACCTTGGCCGATCAGGGCATCTCGCCGGGAGTCTCGTTGTTGAGCGTGCGGGTGCTGGACTCGAACAACACGGGTGATGTGTTTACGGTGGCCGAGGGGTTGATGCAGGCAGTGCAGGACGGGGCGAAAATCATCAACATGAGTTTGGGAACGAGCGAATCGAGCAGCATTCTGGAGGACGCGGTGAGTTCCGCCGAGGCGAGCGGGGTGGTGCTGGTGGCGGCGGTGGGGAATGACGGAGTCGGGGAGATCAGCTATCCGGCGGCGTACGACGGGGTGGTCGCGGTGGGGGCGGTGGACGCGACCGGGCAGCGGGCGACGTTTTCGAACTACGGGCCGCAGATCACCTTTGTGGCGCCGGGGGTGGGGTTGAATTCGCAGACAGCCGTCGGGGCCGTGAGTTTTTCGGGAACTTCCGCGGCGGCGCCGTTAGTTACGGGAATGATTTCCGACTTGATGTCGAACGACCCGTCCCTGACCGCAGCGCAGGCGGTGAGCATCATGGAGACGCACTCCAATTTCGAGGGACCGGTGACCACGCCGGGCACGAACACCAACGAATATTACGGGTACGGGGTGCCGAATTTGACCTGGGCGCTGAACCGCAACAACAGCCTGTATGGGGACGTGGCACTGGCGGATACGTTCCTGGACGTGGACGGGATTGCGACGGCGTCGAACGCGGACGGGTCGGCGACCGCGCCGTTGCAGATCGTGGTGCAGAACCGCGGCAACACCTCCTACCCGGTAGTACAACTGAACGTGAATGTGAACAACCAGCCCACGCAGTATCTGCTGAAGGGATTGGGGCCGGACCAAGTGCAGGCGGTGACGCTCAACGTGGGGGTGGGCCAGCTACTGAGCGGGGGAGTGATCGTGAACGCAGCGGTGCAGACGACGGGCGCGGATGTGAACCCGAACGACAATGCGGTAAGCCGGCTGCTGCACGTCACGCCGGCGGGGACCGTGAGCATCAATGGGGGCGTGGCGCCCGCGCCGGTAGTGCCAAGCCAGTAAGCTCACGGCTTGACGCATGGAGGATTTCGCTGCGAGATTGCGGTGGATTTTGCCCGAAGGCGGCCATATTTTGAACGACTGTCCACAACCGTTATCTTAAATCTGATAGTTGTGATGTTTGTTTTCGGATTAGTTTCTAATGCAAGGAGCTGGTGCCGTGGTATCTCATTGATGGCCATCGGGCTAAGTGCAGGCATAGCGGCAGTGGCGAATGCCGAACAGACTTCGCCGGACGGCAATGCCACAGGGAATTCGACGGCGGTACCAGCGGCGACCTTAACTTTAGGGGCGTCGCTACTGCCGAGCGATCTACCGATGCCAGCAACAGCTTCGAGCGCGGCCCCGCCGGCGGAGGTGGTGCCGGAGCCAGCGCCGTTGCCGGCGGACAGTCCGGAGCGCCACGCGCAGGACGCGTTGCGCACCTACCTGGCGCAGGCGGAGCCGAGGCGGCTGGATTCGCTAGCGATGTTGAAGTTTGACCGCGCGCAGATCACCGAGCGGATGAACATGCTGGCCAAAACGGGAGCGGCGGATGAATTGGTGGACACTTACTTGTATTACCTGACGGCGTATGCGCCCGATCCGAAGTATTTTTTGGATGTGATGACGAAGCTGGCGGCGTTATTGAGCAACAGCGGTTCGGACGCGGGAGTGCTCACGCTGTTGTATCAGGAGGGGGAGCGGTTTCCGGTCAGCTCACCCCAGGCGGTGGACATGCAGCTCGGGGAGTCGGAATATCTGCTGCGGGTGGGGTTGACGCAGTCGGCGCTGGTGCTGTTGCACCGCATTGGCGATGAACCGGGAATTGCGCCGGAGGAACGGGTGCTGGCCATGGGGCGCGCGGGATTTCTGCATGAGCGCCTGGGGCAAAATGACGAGGCGCTGAAGGCGTATTTGCAAACGGCGGATTACCTGACCACGACGCCGCAGGCGAACGAAGCGATGCTGCGCGCCGCGATGCTGCTGCTGGAGATGGGCCGCACGGATGAGGCCATCAGTGCGATCGGGAAACTGAAAACGGTGCCACCGGATGTGCTGGCACAATCCCCGGCGGCGGGGGCGGTGACGGAGATGCTGCAGTTGACGGCGGATCCGGCGGCGGCGAAGGCGTACTGGAGCCACCAGGAAGCGTGGTTCCCGCAGTGGGAGAAACTGGCGCCGCTGCTGGGGGTGAAGCTGGACGATGAAGGGCAGACGCTGGGGCCAAGCTCCGACGACTACCAGAGGCTGGGGGTGGAGGGAAACCTGGCCCTGAGCACGCGGGACGAGGAGCGGTATTTTGAAATCGTAAACTTGTTGATGAACTCGGCGCGCTGGCGGCCAAGCGATCTGTCGGATGCGGCGAGCCTGCTTTTTCAGGGGTTGCGGCTGACCCCGGAGCGCGGGGATGATTTTCTGGCCCTGGTCCAAGCGATGGAGGAAGGCTTGCCGCCGGCACAGCGATCGTTGGCCAAGCAACTGGCGCAACTGCGGGTGGGCACCCTGATTGACACGGGGCATCCGGACCAGGCGCAGGATTTGGCGGCGGCGTCACTGGCCCAATATGGCAGCGACGGGGCGCAGGGGCAGGCGTTGGCGCGGTTGTATGGTTATGCGGTGTCGCGGTCGAACGCGGTGATGGGCCCGCACGGCACGGACGCGGCGCGCATTTTGAACGATACTTTGAAGGATCCGGATGCACATGGGGAGCAACGGGCGCTGGCACTGGAGGTTTTGTGCCAATTATATTTGGTGCTGGATCGGGAGGAAGACGCGCGGGAGGTGTTGCAGAAAGAATTGGCCGCGCCGCCGCGCGAGAGCACGGGCGGCGAACGCTACCAGGCGGCGTTGCGCGATTTGCTGGACCGGCTGCAGCAGCACCGGGCGCAGTTGGCCAGCCTGGATGCGGGTTTGAACACGTGGTGGACGCAGTATGGGTTGCCGTGGTACGGGTACGTCACCAGTTCGCCGGAGGCGGGGCCGTTGAGCACGGTGGACGATCCGTCGGTGCAAGTGGCGCGGGATTTTGCGCGGGCGCTGGATGCGACGGCGCCGCTGGCGTCGCGGGTGTCGGCACTGGTGGACGCGTGGAGTCCGTACCCGACGATGCCGCTGACGGGTTCGGCGGTGGCGATGGCGACGGCGGATTTTGCGGGGCGGGCGGAATTGCCGGAGCAGTTGCGCTACGTGGCGTGGGCCAAGGCGATGTGGCATTTGCTGTGGACGGGGCAACGGGACGCGGCGGAGAAACTGCTGGCGGCGGCGCCGGCGACGCAACAGGCGGCGGACGACCGCCCGTCGCTGGATTTATGGCTGGAGTATTTGGCTCTGCCGTCGGACTTGGCGGCGCAGCAGGCTTTCGTGGACAAACTGCTGGCGCAGCCGAAGCTGAACCGTTTCGGGCTGGTGCTGGTGGTGCGGGTGATTGAGACGATGGCGCGGCTGGGCGCGGCGGACGCCGCCGAGGCGGTGTTCCAGAAGCTGCAGGCCGCGGGGATGGATGATTCCGCGCAGGAGCAGTTTCATGACTTGAAGGACAACATCGATCCGCTGATTGCGCAGTACCGCGCGACGCAGCCGGCGTACGAGCGGCTGCGGGCGATCGTGCTGGAGGAGCGCGCGCAAGAGGCGGCCGCGGCGCAACTGCCGGCGCGCTGGCGCGACTTGAACGATTCCGAACAGCCGGACTTGGATTTGCTGACGCAGGACGAGGCGCGCGAGGGGTTGCTCACGGTGATCCGCGACCGGCTGCCGTACGGACGCCATCCGCTGCAGGTGTTCCTGGACTACGGCGAGACGCTGCCGGTGGACGCGGAGGACAACGCACTGCGACTCCGGTTGTTTGAGACGGCGCAGCAGCAGGTGTCCGCGGACAATGACCGATTTTATGCGGCGATGTTCACGGAACTGGTGGATTTCGACGACGAGGAGATGTCGCGGCGCGGGTGGGAAGCACTGGCCCCGTCCGAGGACGCGGCCAGCTATCCGAAAACCGCGGACTTTCTGAAGTATTACAGCACGTTGATGACGTGGCGATCGGGAGGCGTGGTGGACATGGCGACGGCGTTTGGGCCGCTCGATGCGCCGGGACTGGACGCGTACAAGCTGCGGATGGCGGTGGATTTTTACACGCAGCAGGGGGATTTGGCGGCGTTGCAAAAACTGCGGCAGGAACGGCCCGAGTCGGATTTCTTGCAACCGGCGGTGCTGGGGGCCTATTTGAAGGCGCTGCGGCTGATCGGGGATGACACCGCCCTGGCGCGGGCCAGCAACGCGGCGCGGCTGGAACTGGCGAAGGACGTGGCGCAAACCTGGGCGCGTCCGGATCGGGAAGTGGCGGCGGCGAGGACTTTTTGTCACGCAACCCGACGCAGTATGACTATTACTGGACGGAGGCGAGGGCGCTGATCGAGCTGGGCCGGCAGCCGGAGGCGCTGGAGCCGCTGCGGGTGTACGTGAAGTATTCGCGCAACGACCCGGATTACCCGGTGGCGGTGGAGTGGCTCAAGAAGATCGAGGCGGCGCCGGCTCCGACGACGGCCGCGGCGCCGACGCCCGCCAGCGGCGGAAATTGATAAACAAAGCGTAAAACGAGGCGGGGGCGGGGATTTTTTATCGTCGCGCACATGGATTTCGGCGAAGATGGGACCATGTCCGATGGCATGGAGCCGGCGGGGTGTTTGGGGCGGCGCTGGACGGCGGATGGCGTCGAAGTCGCAGAGCTTGCTGGGGCGGGGCCGAAAAAAATGCATCCCAGCACGCAAAGTGTTTGAGTGGTCTTCCAAAAGGAAATGAGGAATTGCCCTTAGCGGCGTAAATCTCTAAAAAAAGCGGTTCATTGGCCCATTTCGTGGGGTCAAAGGAGTCATGAATATACCAGCGCCAAGTCCCTACCAGCCCAAGCGGGTGTTGCGGCTGGGGCCAATACGCACGGGAGTGCCCACGCCCGAGGCGGCGAAGGTGGCGGAATCCATCAATGAGATCGTGCGGCAAACACGGACGCCGTTTGGCGAGCCGCGCAAGCTGGAACAAAGCCAGGTGGCGGAATTGGAAACATCGCTGCGCAATCTGGAGGCGCAACTGCTGGCGCATGAGCAGGCCAACCTGGCGCTGCAGGGGCAACTGGCCGAGCGCGAGCGGGAACTGTGGGAAATGGAGGCGCTGTTGAAGGCGCGCGAGGAACTCCTGCGAGTCGAGCGCAAACGGGTGACGGCGACGCCGTTTGCCAGCGCAACGGGAAGCGCCGCGTTGGCCGAGGAAGTGAAGGCGTGCGAAACGCTGAAGGCGGAACTGGACGCGCAGGAGGAATCGCTCAAGCAGGCGAAGGAGCAACTGCACGAACGGGAGCAATTTTTAGCGGAGGCGGAAAGTCACGTGGCGGCGAAGATGGCGGAACTGGATCAGCGCGAGGCGGATTTGCACGAGCGGGAGCAGAAGTTTCGACGCGAGGCGGGATTGCCGCCGCCGGAGGCGAAGCCATAACCGAGGGAGCGGGGGTGATACTTACGCTTGACAACAGTATGAGGGCAGTGCAGTCTTGCCGCCGTGATCCGGAGCTTTGCCGATGATGCCACCGCCGCCATTTGGCGTGGTGAAACGGCGCGAAGACCGGCCCCCGACATTCAACGCCAAGCCCTCAAACGCTTAGCCTATTTGCATTTGGCACGTCGTTTAGAGGATCTCTTTCAACCACCCTCAAACCGATTCCATGCCTTGGCAGGCTTCAACCCACCCCGATACAGCCTCTGGGTAAACCATCAATGGCGCATCACATTCGAATGGAATAGCACGGACGCCGTCAATGTCCGCCTGGAAGATTACCATTAAAACACCATGCCCTCTGCACGCCCCATTCGGCCCTGGCATCCCGGCGAGATCCTGAAAGAGGATTGGCTTGAGGATTATGGGCTGACACAGTACCGGTTGGCCAAAGCCACCGGGATTCCGCAATCGCGGCTGACGCAAATCATCCGCCGCCGTCGCGCCATCACCGCGGACACAGCCTTGCGCCTGGCGCGCTTCTTTGGGAACGACCCGCGTTTCTGGCTCGGCTTGCAAACGGAATATGATTTGCGGACGGCCAACCACCGCCGCATCACGCGAGAGGTCAAGCCGCGGGCGGCGTGAAGACCGAGGTTTTAAATTGATGATCAACCTCGGCATGTCATTTGCGCGCATTTTCGATCTGTTCCCGCGCCCAATCAACATCGATGCAATAATTCGAGGCAGGCTTACGCGGCGGCGACGCCGGCCATGAGGCTCATGAGGGCGGCTTCGGAGAAGGCGGAGCGGGGGAGTTCGCCGGCGAGACGGCCTTCGCGCATGACGAGGATGCGGTTGCACAGGCCGATGAGCTCGGGGAGTTCGGAGGAGATGACGAGGAGGGCCTTGCCCTCGCAGGCGAGCTCGTCGAGGAGCTGGTAGATTTCGGCCTTGGCGCCGACGTCGATGCCGCGGGTGGGTTCGTCCACGATGAGGACGTCGCAATCGCGGGCGAGCCACTTGGCGAGGGCGATTTTTTGCTGGTTGCCGCCGCTGAGGGTGGCGATGACGGTTTCGAGGGAATGGGTTTTGACGCGAAGGCGCTGGCGGTAGTGGTCGGCGAGCTCGCGTTCGGCGGCGCGGCGCACCCAGCCCAGGCGGGTGAGGCTGGGGAGGGCGGCGAGGGAGATATTTTCGCGGCAGTTGAGGGAAAGGACGAGGCCCTGGCGCTTGCGGTCTTCAGGCACGAGGCCGAGCTTGGAGGCGAGAGAGGACTTGACGGAGCGGAGGGGGAGATCGCGGCCATGCACGGACACGCGGCCGGTGGCGGAGGGATCGAGGCCGAGGATGGCTTGGGCGACTTCGCTACGGCCGGCGCCGACGAGGCCGGCGAGGCCGACCATTTCACCTGAGCGGACCTGGAAACTGATGCCGGAGAAGCGGCGGCCGGAGGCGAGGTTTTCCACCTGCAGGCGTTCGGAGCCCGGTTCGCGCGAAAGAAAGGCGGGGGTGCGGATGAGGAGCTCGCGGCCGATCATCTGCTGCACGATGCGCTGGGGGCTGGTGGCGGCGATGGGTTCGGTGGAGACGTGGCGGCCGTCGCGCAGGACGGTGACGGCGTCGCACAGCTCGAAAATTTCCTCGAGGCGATGGGAGACGTAGATGAGGGTGATGCCGCGGGCCTTGAGGGCGTGGACGAGGCGGAAGAGTTCGCGCGATTCACCGAGGGAGAGGGAGCTGGTGGGCTCGTCCATGACGATGACGCGGGCGCCGGTGCCGACGGCGGCGGCGATTTGGACGAGCTGTTCAAGGCCGGTGGAAAGGGAGCCGATGACGGCGTCGGGGTCGAGCGCGGAGCCGATTTCGGCGAGCATGGCGCGGGCGCGGCGGCGCATTTCAGCGCGGCGGACCCAGCCGAGCTGGGCGCGCGGGAGGTCGCCGAGGCAGAGGTTTTCGGCGACGGTGAGGTTGGGGCAGAAGGCGAGTTCCTGGTGGACCATCGCGATGCCGAGATGGCGGGCGACGCGCGGCGAAGCCGGGTGAATGAGCTGGCCGTCGAGGCGCAGCTCGCCGGAGTCGGCCTGGTGGACGCCGGCGAGGATTTTGCCGAGGGTGCTTTTGCCGGCGCCGTTCTCACCGATGAGGGCGTGGCAGGCGCCGCGCTCGACGGCGAAGCTGACGCCATCGAGCGCGAGGACGCCGGGGAAGCGCTTGGTGATTTGGCGGAATTCGAGGAAGGGCACGGTGAAAAAATAGCGCGGAGGGTTAGGCCGCGCTATTTTGGAATGGAGGCATGAAAAAGCGGCTTAACTATTCGGCAGCCAGACGGCCCAGTTTTTGGCGAAGGCGTCCACGTTGTCCTTGGTGACGGGGATGAGGGCGCTTTCGACGAAGACCTGGGCGGGTTGTTTGTGGAAGAGGATTTTGTCCACGAGGAGTTCGACGGACTTGTGGCCCCATTCGTAAACCTGCTGGGCGAGGAGTTCGGGAACGTAGCCGTTGCGGATGTAGGCGAGCTCGGCGGGAAGGGCGTCCACGGAGACGACCTGCACGGTGCCCGGGGGCCACTTGAGGGCGTTGGTGGTGAAGAGCGGCCAGCCGCCGATCATGGCCCAGCCGGTGATTTCGGGGTGAGCCTGCATGACCTCCTCGACCTTGGCGGCGGCGTCCTGCGTGGTTTCCTTGTGGTAGTATGTGTCGATGATGGTAATGCCGGGGTATTTTTTGGCTTCGTCGCGGACGCCCTGGGCGCGCTTCTGGAGGTTGGGGGCGTTCTGGTTGCCGGCGAGGATGGCGACGACGCCCTGGCCGTTCATGTATTTGGCGAGGTCGTCCATGATTCTCTGGCCGCACTTGTAATCGTCCACACCGTACATGGCGAAGCGGGCGCTGTTGGGGGCGTCGGAGTCGAAGGTGACAACGGGGACGCCGTTTTTGACGGCGTCGTTGATGGCGGGGGTGACCTTGTTGGCGTCGGAGCAGGAAATGGCGATGCCGTTGGCGCCGGCGAGGACGAGCTGCTCGACGGCGTCGGCCTGTTTCTGGGCGTCTTCGTCGTTGGGGGTGCGCCAGTCGATGGAGATGTTGATGCCGTACTTGGCGCTGAGTTCCTTGGCGGCGTCCTGAGCGCCGACGCGGGCGGCCTG
>JBEKZN010000131.1:0-5214 GCA_049509815.1 Opitutales bacterium | reverse complement strand
GCGGAGGCTTTCGAAGACGCGGGTGACGTCCTCGTTGTAGATGGGCATCACGATGGCGGTGCTGGCGAGCGGGGTCTGGGGCTCGTCGGGACCGGGAAGGGTGCGGATGAGGCTGAGGGGGTTGCCGCGGCGGCGAACGACGACATAAAGCCCGACGAACGACGTGACCATGGCCGAGGACAGGAAATAAAAGAGCGGAATGAAGACGAGGAGCAAGAAAGCCTCGACGACACCAAAGCCGGTGCTGCGCAGAATGTCCGCCATGAGCAGGGTGCCGACGGTGGTGATGATGAGCACCATCGCAAAGTAGGAACTGCGCCGGCGCTCAAGGCGTTCGACCAGCTCGGGCGTGAATGGATGGCGGTAAATCATGCGGCGGCGGAAAGACGCGTGATCAACGAGCGGTGGGCCAGATGAAAAAATAGACCGTCAACATGGCGAGGGTGAAGCCGGTCCACAGGAGGGCCAGGCGCACATAGGGGCGGCGTTCGAGGGCATCCCAGGTGTCTTCGGCGACTTCGGGGACGAGACCGAGGTCGATGCCGCGCGGGGCCATGCTGGAGACTTCGAGGTTGGGGCCGGCGCGGCCGGACCAATGGCGGAGGCGGTCTTCGAGTTCCTGAGGCAGGGTGCCGTCGTCGAGAAAAACGTGCTGGTAGCGGGCGAGGCCGTCGCACGCGAGGAAGGCCATCCGGCCGAGGGCGCTTTGGCGTTCGAGCGGAAGATTGATCTGGCCGAGATGCGCGCTGAACCATTGGTCGAGGCGTTCCTGGGCGACGCGCATGGCGAGGGTGACTGGGTTTTCAGCGGGATTGGCGGCGTGGCGGAGGGCGGTCTCCTGAAGGATCATGCGGGAGAATTCGTGGAGGCGGATGCGGTCGCGCAGGCGGTGGGCGCGGAGGTAATCCTCGGTGCGGGCATAGGCTTCGCTCCATTGCTCAGGCGTGCCGGTGGCGGGTAGGAAGCGGGTGCTCACGGGATGCTCCACAGGTAGTTCCATTGCTCGGACACGGGATTTCCCTGGTGGAAGAGCTGGCATTTCAAATCGGTGGCATTGGCGTTGGGCTTCTGGTGGACGAGCAGCGAGACGCGCCAGCCGCCGGTGTCGGGATTGGGCATGACGTGGTATTCGCGCAGCACGGCGCCGTCGCCGGCCGAAACATCGGCCTCGGGCGGCGTGGCCGGGGTGAGGCCGGGTATGCGCTCAAATTCGATGACGAAGTAGGAATCGTCGGATTCGTAGGGATGGCCGCGACGGGTGCTGGTGACGCGGCTGAGGGTGGCGGGTTCGGGGGCTTCATCGTCCCAGTGGAGGCGGTACTTCCAGGTCGAGGGCACGCCGACGTTGGGCGGGTTGTCGGGAGTCCAGAAAGCGACGATGTTGTCGTTGGTTTCGTCGGAGGTGGGGAGTTCGACGAGGTGCACGGCACCGGTGCCCCAATCGCCCTGGGGCTCGACCCAAAGACTGGGGCGTTCGTGGTAGCGGGCCTCGAGATCAAGGTAGCTGGCGAAGCTGCGGTCGCGCTGCATCAAGCCGTAGCCGGCGAGGTCGGCGCTGAGGAAGTCGCAGTGGCGGATGCTGTCGGTCAGATCGAGCGGGCGCCATTGCCAGAGGCCGGAGCGCAGCGCGATGAGCAGGCCGTCGGAGTCATGGACTTCGGGGCGCCAGTCGTAAGGATGGGGGTAGGAGTTTTTGCCGAACCAATACATGCTGGTGAGCGGGGCGATGCCGACGAGCGCCACAGGTTTGCGGAAGAAGAGGGTGGCGGTGACGTCCATGATGGTTTCCTTGCCGGGGGTGACGTCGAAGCGGTAGGCGCCGGTGACGCTGGGGCTGTTCAGGAGCGCGTAAATGGTGAGGCGGGTGGCCTTGCGCGCGGGCCGGACGAGCCAGAATTGCTCGAAGACGGGAAATTCTTCGCCGTTGGGATCGGCGGTGTTCAAGGCGAGGCCGCGGGCGGAGAGGCCGTAGGGCTGATCTTCGGCGATGGCGCGGAAATAACTTGCGCCCATGAAAACCAGGAATTCGTCCTTGTAATTGGGATTGTTGAGCGCGTAGTGGACGCGGAAGCCGGCATAGCCGTCGGGCGGCGGCGTGCCGGGGGGCACGACGACGTGGCCGTAGTTGAAATATGCGCTATTGAAGGGAACGGGCTGGACCTGGCCGTTGACGACTTCGTTGATGGCGACGGTTTGAGGGTTGTAGAGGCCGGGATGGAAGAACTCGATTTCGAAGGGCAGGTTGGCGTCGTGCCAGAGGGCATGGTCCTTGATGAAGCGGATGTCGCGGTACTGGTCGTAGTTGAGGTTCTGGTAAAAGGCGCCGGCTTTGCCGAGGTGGGAGACGTAGGGGGCGGCGGCCATCGCGCGGGCCAGGTCCTCAACCTGGCTCAAATCGAAAGGCGCGGGCGTGATGTTTTGCGCGCGGACGGGTGCGGCGGTGAAAATGGCGGAGAGCGCCATGAACGCGAAACCCGGGGCCAGCCACGCGGAAATCGCGCGTTGCGAAAATCGGCAAAGGCGGGGTGGAAGCGAATTCGTCACCGGTCGGAAGGAGGGGTGCATTACGTCAAATATGGTCTATCGTAGGGCCTTTCGGGCGGCGCGCAATACCCATGCGGCGGGGGTGCCAGATATTGGTTGAGGGTGCCGGCGGCTTTTGGGGTTGTAAGACCGGGGTCTTTTCCATGGGATGGGAGCCTATGAGTCCCGAATTGCGGAAGCATGCGCGTTGGAAGCTGATTTTGGCGGTGGGGTTGCTTGGCTGGATGGCGGGGGTGATGGGTTGCTCCACGACCAAGGACGATTTGCAGCGCAGCGACGTTGAGCAGTGGTACAAGGAGGGCAAGATTGACCGTGTCACTTACGAGGACCTGATGCACAAGATTGACGAGCGGGAGGCCGCGCAGAGCAAACCCACGACGACGCAACCGCCGCCGCCCGTGGCGCCGTCCGGGGGGGGCGAGCCGGCACCGCCGCCCATAGGGCAGGCTCCGTATTAACCAGGTTGTCCGCAGCCGGGCCCCGGTGGTCCCGAGGGCGGCGTTTTTTCCGATTGTTCGTGAACTCCATGATGCAGAGCGATTTTTTCCGATTGCGGCCCGAGACACGGCTGGCGGCGTGGCTGGCCCTGGGGATGGCGCTGGTGGTGGTGCTCGACCAGTGGAATTATTGGGGAGCGCGGGATGATTTCAGCTTTGGCTATTTGGTGCCGTTTTTTGTGGCCTACGTGGTGAATGACCGCTGGACGCAATTGAAGGGGATTCTTTTGGGGTCGGCCGCGGAGACCGGAGTGGAGCCCGGCCAGCCGGGGTGGGCGGGAGCGGCGCTGGAGTTTGTGGCGGCGCTGGTGGTGCTGGGTAGCCTGGTGCTGTTTGCTTACGCCGGGCTGTTGCGGGCGGCGACCGGGCCGGACAACGATTCGGCGATGGGTTTGGCGCTGGGGCTGGGCGGGTTTGTGCTGGCGATGGGCTTTTTGGTGTCGCGGCAGGATGCCCAGGGGCGGATGGTGACGCTGGCGAAGCGGTGGCGGGTGGTGATGCTGCTGGTGTTTCCAGCGCTGGTGTGGCTGATTTCAGCGCCGATGCTGCTGGTGTTTGAGACGCGCATCAAGGGGGTGCTGCTGGAATACGTGGTGGGCATCGTTTCCGGACTGTTTGATTTTTTGGGCTATTCGATTTACGCGGAAGGCAACGTGCTGGTTTTGCCACATGGCCGGGTGGGGGTGGAGGATGCGTGCTCGGGCATCCGCTCGCTGACGGCATGTTTGTTTTCGGGCTCGTTTCTGGCGGCGGTGTTCTTGGACCGCTTCTGGAAAAAAGTGCTGCTGCTGGGGATGTCCGCGGTG
This sequence comes from Opitutales bacterium, assembly GCA_049509815.1. Classification (GTDB taxonomy): domain Bacteria; phylum Verrucomicrobiota; class Verrucomicrobiia; order Opitutales; family JABDGR01; genus CAZDAQ01. The sequence goes on along the minus strand of JBEKZN010000131.1, from coordinate 1,367 downwards.
CTGGCGTTTGTGATGAATGTGGTTCGCAGTTTGTTCCTGACCGGCTGGGCGTACGCCTACGGCGACTGGTCGCTGGACGCCGATTTTTGGGGTCATCCCGAGACGCTCAAGGACGCGGCGGGGCAGTTTCACAGCAATCCGGCGTTTCTCTATATCAGCGTGCACGACTTTGCCGGGTACACAATTCTGGGGTTCACGCTGGTGGGGTTGCTGCTGCTGATTCCGCTGCTTAATTTCAAAATCGACCTGGACAAGTACGGCCCGCCGCCGGCGCCGCCGGCCCAGGCGTGAGGCGCCGCCGGCCCCCTTAATAACTTCCCAACCCCTGCGTTATTCCGCTCATGAAAATCCTCATGGTTTCGCCCGAAGTGGCGCCCTATTCAAAAATCGGCGGTTTGGGTGATGTGGTGGGCGCGCTGTCGAAGGCGCTGGCGGCGCTGGGGCACGAGGTGCGGGTGGTCACGCCGCTGTACGGATTTTTGCGGCCCGGACCGGACTGGGTGGCGTTTCCCGGGACGGTGAGCGTGCATTTGGGCCGCGGGCGGGAGGATTTTTGCCGGGTGTGGCAGGTAGCGCTCCAAGGATCGACCGCGCAGATGAATTTCATCGAATTCCAGCGGTACTTCGACCGGCCGGTGATTTACGGTTCGTACGCGGACAATCCCGAGCGGTTTGCCTTCCTGTGCCGGGCGGCGCTGGACTGGTGCTATGCGAGCCAGTGGATGCCGGACGTGATTCACGGGCACGACTGGACGGCGGCGCTGACGCCGGTGTACCTGAACACGGTGGAGCGGAATCGTCCGCTGGGGAAGGTGGCGAGCGTGTTCACGGTGCACAACCTGCAATACCAGGGATACTGCGGGCGGGGACTGCTGGATTTCGCGGGGCTGCCGGGGCATCTTTTCACGCCGGACAACATGGAGTCGCTGGGCGAGTTGAACTGGATGAAGGGCGGCTTGTACCATGCGACGAAGATCACCACGGTGTCGCACAACTACGCGCGCGAGATCCAGACGCCGGAGGGCGGGTGCGGGTTGCACCACATCCTGCGGTACCGGGCGGCGGACTTGATCGGGGTGGTCAACGGGATTGACCCGGCGGAGTGGAATCCGGCCACGGACCGGCACTTGCCGGCGACGTTTTCGGCGGAGGATTTGACGGGCAAGGCTGTGTGCAAGGCGGCGATGCAGGCCAAGCTGGGGCTGGCGGAGGATGCGGGCGTGCCGGTGTTTGCGGCGGTGGCGCGGCTGGTGGACCAGAAGGGGCTGGATTTGCTGGCGGGGTGCGTGCCGGCGCTGATGGAGCAACTCAAGGCGCAGGTGGCGGTGCTGGGCACGGGCGACCCGGGGTTGGAGCACGCGTTTCGC
>JBEKZN010000130.1:0-5215 GCA_049509815.1 Opitutales bacterium | reverse complement strand
TGAGGAGGACGGCTTGCCAGATCCAATTGTCGCTAAGGAGGGATTTGACGACATCGTAGCCGTTGCCGGTGACATCGGGTTGGAAGATGGCGATGAGGCCGACAAAGAGGCCGCCGAGGGTGAGTTTGAGGATCAGGGAAAGCGGGACTTGGCCGATGACGCGGTGGAAAGATTCGAGCAGACGCAGGAAAACGCAGGCCATGAGGCCGCAGACGATGCCGAGAACACCGAGGAGCAGGACTTCTTGGATGCCGGGAACCTGAACTTGGAATCTGCCGAGTTGGTAGAGGGGGTGGGCGTCGTCGAAGATTTGCAGGGTGATAATGCTGGCCACGGAAGCGAATATAAGAGGGCCGAGGGTTTCCATCGCGAGGGAGCCAAGGACAATTTCTGAGACGAAGAGGGCGGCCGCGATGGGGGCGTTGAAGGCGGCGGCGATGCCGGCGGCGGCGCCGCACGCGACGAGAAGGCGAAGGCGGGCGGGCGGCAGGCCGCGAAAACGGCCAAGCGCGGAGGCGAACATGGCGGCGAGCTGGAGCAGGGGGCCTTCCTTGCCAATGGCTTCGCCGGAGGAGATGGAGAAAAGGGCGGCGAGGGAGCGGTAGAGGGTGGAGCGGACACGGACTTTGCCGTCGCCCAGCGTGATGGCTTCCATGTAGTCGGTGGCTTCCTGGCGGATAAAGCGCTGGCCGAGGGTGAGGACGACGCCGGCGGCGAGGCCGCCGAAGGTGGGAACGGCGAGACAGCGCCAGGCGTCGAGCTGGCGGAAGACTGCGAGGTTGCCGCCTTTTTCGCCGGTGAACAGGAACTGGAGGAGGGTGGTGGCGCGTTCGAAGAGAAGGGCGCTGGCGGCACCGACGACGCCAACGAGGACGGCCCAGGCAAGGTTTTGGTGGGCTTCGGTGGGACGGAGGCGCTCGAGGATCCGCACCCCGAGGCGCAGCAGGGAGGAGAGGCGCTGGCCGTTCATGGGATGGGGGTGGGTGGGTGAGTTATTGGCCGTCCAGGCCGAGGAGTCTGGGAAAAACGGAGGGGTCGGAGGTGGTCATCAGTTCGGCGCGAACAGCGGGGTCGCGAAGGCGTCTCAGGAGTTTGCGGTTGGTGTCGAGGTAGGCTTTGATGTCGTGCTTGGGACAGCCGATGAGGACGATGAGGTGGGCGCGTTCGCCGCCGGCGCCGTAGGGGACGCCATCCGTGCTGCGGCCAATGGCGAAGACGCGCTGCTTGACGGCATCGGTGCGGGCGTGAGGGAAGGCGAGGCCGGAGCCGAGGAAAGTGCAGGTGAGGGTTTCGCGGGCAAGGATGTCGGCAAGGAGGCGGTCGGGATCGGTAACTTCCGGAGTTTGGGAGAGCAAGCCGGTCAGGTCGCGGATGGCGGAAGCGGCATCCGGGGCGGCGAGGTTGAGATTGACGCTGACGACCGACATGAGGGACGGCGTTTGGATGGGAGGTGCGAGCAGAGGGATTTTTAATTCCCTGCTCGGACTAGGAATATAGGACAATCGGCGGCAAATGGGAAAGCCGAAAGTGAAACGGACGCGAAGAATTTGCCCCTAGAGGTGCAGCGGAGGGGTGCGCTGCGGACGGCCACAGGTGCAACGGAAGCGGTCAGGAGCCGGCCGGTGGGTAGGGCGGGGGGTGGCGGGCGTCAGATGGCGCGGGAGTCGTTTTCGTTTTTGACGGCGTAGCCGGAGTCCTGGCGCTGGTGGTTGATGAGGTTTTTCTTGAGGTAGGCCTGGTAGATGTCGTCGGCGCTCATGCCGAGGACCTGGGCGAGGGAGACGAGGAAGTGGAAGAGGTCAACGACCTCGACGCGGGCGTTTTGCTGGTCGAATTTCTGGTATTTGGCCCACCATTTCCAGGGGACGGAGTCGGTGAGTTCGGCGAGTTCCTGCTGCATGGCGCGGGTGTAATTGAGGATCCACTTGGTCTGGTCGGCCTCGGAGAGACCGGCGGTGTTGACGCCGATGCGGCGGTTGAGGGCGTCCTGAAGGTGGAAGATGGCCTCGAGTTTGTCGGCGGGGATGGGCGGTGCGGCGGGTTCGGTCATGGGGGCATGGCAAGGGAAAGGGCGCGCGGGTGGCAAGATGATTTCGCGACCCAGGGCGGGCCGGAGGGCCGGATCAGGGGGCGCGCGGAAAAATAGGATTGTCGGGCGGGAATGCAGGCGGCATATTAAAAAGGTGATGTGCAGCGGCGGACACCGGCGCTGCAAAATATTTCAAGATATATTCAAGGATGAATTCCGACGAGGCGAATCCCGGGCCGGCCGCGGTCCAACCAAGCCCGCGCAGCGAGAGCCCTCCAAGTCCGAAGAGCCGGTGGAGGCGCGGGCCAGCCCGTCCGGTGAGCACGGGGCCAGGCGCAACGGCGGCAAAGGCGACGTGCGGGATCGTGACGGATTTGGCGAGCGCGCGGGAGTCCTTGTCGGGACGGCATGCCGGCGGGTATGAGCAGGAGGAGGAGGCAGGCGGCAGAGAACGGAAAGCGGAAGTGAAGCGGGTGGAGGAATTTCGAGACGAGACAATGGATGATGGCCGCAGTTCGAGGCGGGAGGATTCGCGCCACGAGGTGGAGGAAATTCGGGATGAAACGGTTCTGGTGCGCGAGCCGCGGGAAGTTGTGCCCAAAGCGCCGGCGGGGGAGAATGTTCGCGACAAGGCGGCGACGGAACGGGAGCCCCAGCACGGAAGGGATGGCGACCACCGGCATCAGTATATCGCCTTGAAGCCGGATCCGGCGAACGACCCTGCGCCACGGCGGTTACGGGCGGAATCGGCGAAGCCGCCGCAGATCGTGGATTACGTGCCGTCACGAGCGACGCGGGCGCCGGACAAGACGTTGCCGCTGGATCGGCGGGAAAAGGAGCGTGAGCGCGGGAGCGCGCCGGCGGCGCGGCCGAAGGCGCATGCGACGATCGATATCCACAAGCTGGCGTCGAGCAAGGAGAAGCCGAGCGGCGGCTTGCTGGGGATGATCAAGCGGGTGCTGGGCTTTGGCGGTGACGTCAAGGAGAAGGAATCGCGGGCGGAGAAGCCGATGCTCGCTTCGGATGACGAGCACCGGCATGGGTCGGGCCACCGGCATGAATCGGAACGGGACGCGGAAGGGCCGGATGGGGACGGATCGAGACGCCGACGACGTCGGCGGCGCGGTGGGCGGGGGCGGCATTCCGGCGGGCAAGAGCCGGGGCCGCAGGGGCACCGGCATCACGGGGACGTGTAGAATTGGAGTTGGGCTTGCTAAGGGGCGGGGCGGGCGACACTTTGCAGGAGCGGGCGGTCACGTCCCGAAACCTTTTAATTTTTTCATCATGGACGTTGTACGCATCCAAGGCGGGCGCCCGTTGCGGGGCGAGATCATCATCAGCGGGGCGAAGAACGCGTGCCTGCCCATATTCGCGGCGACGCTGCTGACGGAGGATCCGGTTACGATTGAGAACGTGCCGGACTTGAGCGACGTGCGGTTCATGGGGGAGATTCTCAGTTACCTGGGCGCGGAGGTGGAACGGCCGGACGCGCATACCTGGAAGATCACGGCGAAGAAGATCGTGCCGCGCGCGCCATATGAATTGGTGCGGCGAATGCGGGCGAGCGTGACGCTGCTGGGCCCGCTGGTGGGGCGACTGCGGCAGGCGGAGGTGTCGCTGCCGGGCGGTTGCGTGATCGGGCCGCGGCCGATTGACCTGCATTTGAAGGGACTGGAGAAGCTCGGGTGCTTCGTGCGGATGGAGGGCGGGTATTTGCATGTGGACGGGTCGCGGATCCGCGGGGCGGAAATTTTCCTGGGGGGGCGGCATGGCAGCACGGTGACGGGCACGGCGAATTTGGTGATGGCGGCGGTGCTGACGCCGGGCGTGACGCGCCTGGAGAGCGCGGCGTGCGAGCCGGAGGTGGAGGATTTGTGCCGGATGCTGGTGAAGATGGGCGCGCAGATCGAGGGCGTGGGCAGCCATGTGCTGAAAATCGAAGGCGTGGAGAGACTGTACGGCGTGAAGCACCGGGTGATTTCAGACCGAATCGAGGCGGGGACGTGGGTGCTGGCGGCGGCGATGACGCGCGGAGACGTGACCGTGCGCGGGGCGAACCCGCAGCACTTGGGGGCATTTTTGGACAAGGTGGAGCAGGCGGGCGTGGTCGTGACGACCGAGGGGTCGGAGACCTTGCGGGTGCGGGCGGCGAACGCGCAGTTGCGGCCGGTGGATGTGATCACGCTGCCGCATCCGGGTTTTCCGACGGACTTGCAGGCGCAGATGTGCGCGCTGCTGGCGCTGACGCCGGGGTTGAGCATCGTGACCGAGCGGGTGTACCCGAACCGGTTCATGCACGTGCCGGAATTGCAGCGCATGGGCGCGGACATCGCGATCGAGGGGGCGAGCGCAATCATCAAGGGCAAGGCGGTGTTGTCGGGCGCGCCGATCATGGCGTCGGATTTGCGGGCGAGCGCGGCGCTGATTTTGGCGGGTTTGTGCGCGAGCGGGGAGACGTGGGTGCAGCGGGTGTACCACCTGGACCGCGGGTACGAGAAGTTCGACGAGAAGCTGCGCGGGCTCGGGGCAAGCATCGAGCGGATGAACGAGAAGGAGATGCCGTCGGAGTTGCTGGGTTCGAACGATTGAGCGGGATCGGTCGGTATCTGGGAGTTGCCAAGCGAGTCTTGGAAAGTCATGTTGCGGGTATGAGCCTGCCCCAGCGCAAATGGCCACGGATGCTGCTGCTGGTGGCGGGCTTGGGGTGCATGGCGCTGTATGTGGGGTGGTTGCTGGCGCCGGTGGTGGTGAAATCGGATAATTTGCCGGATTCCATCGGGATGAGCATCGGCGGGACGCCGCTGGAGGCATTTGCTGGCAAAAACGACGGCGGCGCGCGGGTATGGCTTTTTCTCGGTCTGTTGCTGGCGACGCAGTGGGCGTTTTTACGGCCGATGCGGCACGGGCCGAAGGGCGGGACGGGGAGCGGACGAACGCAGTGGGCGGCGATTATTTCGGTGGCGTTCATGACGATGTTGTTGAGCACGGGGCTGGTGGCGACGCTGCTGGAGTTGCCGGGCTGGTGGGCAAAGTTGACCTTCGGGGCCGATGGGAAGGAAAACGCGATCGGGCAGGCGGCGATTTTGGCGGCCATGGTGATTTTGTGGGCGGCCTGGGCGGCGGTTTTTTATGTTTATTGGAAGCAAGGGGATTACCTAACGAAAGCCGGGCGAGTGGCGGGATGGT
>JBEKZN010000013.1:0-12066 GCA_049509815.1 Opitutales bacterium | reverse complement strand
CGCCACCCCGCCGGCTCCGGTGCCTCCTCCCGAAACTGCCAACGCGAAACCTGAAAATCCGCCCGCTCCGCCGCCACCGGCACCGCCCGCGGCCAGCCGCAAGACGGAAAGCTCCCGCACCAACTCTCCCTTCGGCGCCGCCAAGCTCGACCTCAGCCTGCTCGACCTTTACCGCACCGAGGCCGAAACCCAGCTCGGCACATTTGTCCAGGGCCTGGTTGAACTCGAGAACGACCTCACCAATCAGAAAAACATCGAGCCGCTCATGCGTGCCGCCCACTCGCTCAAAGGCGCCGCCCGCATCATCGGCCTGGACTCCGTCGTCCAGCTGGCCCACGCGATGGAGGATGCTTTCGTGGCGGCGCAAAACGGCAAGCTCACGCTCACCTCGGCCGGCATCGACGTCTTCTTGCGCAGCGCCGACTGGCTGGCGCAATTTTCCAAGCTGCCCGTCGAGCAACTCATCGCACCGCCGCCTGACCAGCGCGCCATCCTCGCCACCTGCCTCGCCGACGTCCAGGCCGTGCTCGCTGGCCGTGCGCCTGCGCCCAAACCAAAAACGGCAACGCCCGCCCCACCGGCGGAGTCTCCGGCATCACCGCCCATCACTCCGACGCCGCCAGCGGAAACTCCTTCGGCGGAATCTCCCCCGCCGGTCCTTGCCGCAGGGGACAAACCGGTCGCGCACCACGTCACCCGCTCGCCGCACGGCCCGCTCCCGGCCACGGCCGACAGCGTTGTGCGGGTTTCGGCCGCCAGCCTCACGCGGCTCATGGGCCTGGCTGCCGAGACGCTCGTCGAAACCCGCCGCCTCCAGCCGTTCCGCGAAGCCCTCCTCAAACTCAAAAACGCCCAGCTCAATTTCGTCGCCGATCTCGAAGACAGCGCCGACACGCGCACCGCTGCCGAAGCCGTCAGCCAGTTGCGTCCGGATGCCCAGGCCAATCTCGACGCCATTCGCGCCCAGCTCGAAATTTTCGACGCCGTCGTTCGCCGCAATACCCTGCTTTCGGGCCGTCTTTATCAGGAGGTCATCGCCAGCCGCATGCGACCCTTTGGCGACGGTGCGCAGGGCTTTCCGCGTCTCATTCGCGATGTCAGCCGCGCTCTCGGCAAAAACATCCGCTTCGACCTCGATGGCCGCGACACCCCGGTTGACCGCGACATCCTCGAGCGCCTTGACGCCCCGCTCAACCACCTCCTGCGCAACGCCTGCGACCACGGCATCGAAACCCCCGAGCAGCGCCGCGCCGCGGGCAAGCCTGAGACCGGCCTCATCCGCCTCATCGCCCGCCACCGCGCCGGCATGCTGGTGCTGCAGGTCATTGACGATGGCAAGGGCGTCCCCATTCCGCGCCTGCGCCAGAAAATTGTCGAAAAAGGCCAGGCCACCGCCGAGATGGCTGCGCACATGAGCGACGAAGAGGTCCTGCAGTTTCTGTTTCTCCCGGGTTTTTCCACCGCTGAAAAAGTCACCGAATACTCCGGGCGCGGCGTTGGCCTCGACGTCGTGCACACGCTCATGGCGGAAGTCGGCGGCACCGTGCGCATCAACACTACCGAAGGGCGCGGCACCACCTTCACCCTCCAGCTTCCCATCACCCGCTCCGTGCTGCGCGCGCTGTTGGTCGAAATCGAAGGCGAGCCCTACGCCCTGCCTCTCAGCCGCCTCAATCGCGCCGAGCGCGTTTCCTACGAAGCGGTGAAGACCATCGAAAACCGCCCCTACCTCATCGTGGACGGCGCCAACGTCGGACTCGTGCCCGCGCGCACCGCGCTCGGCTTGCCGGGCGAAGGTCGTGCCGCCGGCCCTGATCTCTCGGTGGTCGTCGTCGGCGACGGCAAAAACCTCTACGGCCTCGAAGTGGACCGTATTCTCGGCGAGTCCGACCTCGTTGTGCGCCCGCTCGACCCGCGCCTCGGCAAGGTCCCCGGCATCAGCTCAGCCTCCCTCAGCGAGGACGGCGCGCCCATCCTCATCGTGGATGTGGATGACGTCGTCGTCGGCCTCGAAAAGCTCCTCGCCGGCGGCCAGATCGCGCGCGGGCGCCGCCGTCGTACCGAGCAGAAAGTCGTCGAGAAACGCATCCTCGTCGTGGACGACTCCCTCACCGTGCGCGAGACCGAGCGCCAGCTCCTGGAAAACGCGGGCTACGACGTCGAGGTCGCCGTGGATGGCGCCGACGGCTGGAACGCCGTGCGCCTCGGCCAGTTCGACCTGGTGGTCAGCGACCTCGACATGCCCCGCATGAACGGCTTCGAATTCGTCAAGCGCATCCGCAGCGACTCCCGTCTCCAGCGCCTGCCCGTCATCATCGTCTCCTACAAGGACCGCGAGGAAGACCGCCTCAAGGGCCTCGAGGCCGGCGCCGACCACTACCTCACCAAAAGCAGCTTTCAGGACGACACCTTCCTGCGCGCCGTCACCGACCTGATCGGTGCCGCCGACGCGCCCAAAGATTGAAGCTCTGCGTTCGGGCTGCTGCCATAAACGGAAAAAAACGTTGGCGATCTCGCTGAAAAAACCTTTTCGGACGATGTTCGTCCGCCTACGCTTTTGGCGCGGGCGCGGCCGGCCCCATCAGCGCCGCGCGTTCGAGGGCGCGCAACTGGTCCATCTGGTAATCGACCTCTTGCTGGTAGCCTGCGGCGGTCTTCAACCACTGGGTGTCGACGTCGTTGATGTCGTTGTTGGCCTGCTCGACCATTTGTTTCGCCGCCGCAGTATTGTCGGCCGCCGCGGCTTTGCCGGTTTCAACCGTGCCGGTCGCGGCGGCTTCGGTTTCGGCCTTTTGTTTGAGGATGCCTTGGATGGCCGTGATTTGCGCGTCGCGGGCATCGCTGATCTCGGTGAACAATTTGGCAATGGTTATCGCCTGCTGGTAAACACTCTTCTCTTCCGGCGCCGCCGTGCCGGCCTGTGTGCTTAGCTGCGTGTCAAGCGCAAGGGTCTGCGTGCGCACGCTGGTCGGGACCATCAAGGGGTCGCCATCGGTAGCGGTATCGTCCGCGGCATCATCGGCCTGATTGGCGTTCGCCGCGTTGTTTTTCTTGGCCTTTTTCTTCTTTTTCCCCTTGGCGGCTTTGGGGGCGGCCCCGGGCGGGGGTGCTTTCTCGATGACACTTGCCGGCGGTAGTGGCGCCAATAACGTTGCCAGGTTGCGATTGATGAAGGTGGAGATTTCCGTGGAGGGCAGCGCAGGGTATGGCGCGGGCGCAGCGGGTGTCGTCGGCGCGCCATTTCCATCAAACGCCACCAGGCAGGCCGCGGCAAAGAGCAGTACCATGGGGCGGGGTTTCATGGCATTGAAACGGAACAGTGTCAGCCCTAACCAACGCGAGATGTTTCGACAAGCAAAAAAAGCTTGAGCAAATCTATTTATGACGCCGGTAGGTTCACGCGGGAAACCAGCATTTTGCTTGCGGGATTTGACCGCCGAGGACGTTTTGTGCCGAGAGGCGGAACGCGACCCGCCATTCGCCTCAATCGCTCTGCGAAACGGTTACACGAAGATACAAGTTTGGATTCGACCCCATGGGCACCACGGCTTGCATCAGGTAATACGTTCCTTGGTCGCTCACCTCCGAGCCTTGCTGGCCGAGGTTGCTCCACGAGGTCATGTTGGTGGACTGCTGAATTTGGTAGGTGATGCCGGTGATGTTCTTCGCCACGCGAAATGTCAGCACCACGTCGCCCGAGTTGTCGGCGCTCGACTTCACCGGCGGATTGCCGGCGACGGTGGCGGGATTGAGGCCGAAAAAATATTTCAGCAGGTTGGGGATGCCGTCGCCGCTGGGGTTGGCGGTCGGGCCGATGACGGCCGGGTCGGTTTGCCCGGGGAAGGCCGCGTTTGCCCATTGCGCGAACGTTTGCGCGGGCGTGGCACTGACTTCCGCCGAGTTGGTGCTCGTGCCCCCGGCATTGGCCGCAGCCACCACATAGTAATAGGTGTCGCCGTTGGTTAGCCCGGTGTCAGTGAAGCTGTTGGTGGTCACGGAACCGGCGATGACCGCATAGCCACTGCCGCTGATCGTCGAGCGTTCCACCACATAGCTGGTCGCGCCGCTTGAGGCCGTCCAGCTCAGCGCGACGGTGCCGTTGCCGGACACGGCGGCAAGGCCGGTGGGTGCGGCCGGCGCGGGCGGCTCCGGCGTGCCGCTGGCCTGCGCCGAAGTGCCGCTTGTTCCGCTGGCGTTCGTCGCGACGACGATGTAATAATAGGTCGTGCCGTTGGTTGCAGTCGTATCTTTATAAGACGTGGCGCTGACGTTTGTCGCGATGGCGGTGTAGCCGATGCCATTGGTCGTCGAGCGTTCCACGGTGTAGCCGCTGGCGCCGGTCGAAGCGGTCCAGTTGAGCGTCACGTTGCCGTTACCCGGGGTGGCCGTCAGGCCGGTGGGCGCGGCCAGCGGCGTGGCGCTTGCCTGGGTCGAATTGGGGCTCACGTCTTCGCCGTTGGTTGCGGTGACGACGTAATAGTACGTCACGCCGTTCGTCGCGCTGGTGTCGGTAAAGCTGCTGGTCGTCAGGTTGCCGGTGATCGCCGTGTAATTGGCGTCGTTGGTCGTTGAGCGACTCACCACGTAGCCCGTCGCCCCGAGCACGCTCGTCCAGGTCAATGTCACCGTCGCGCTTCCCGCGCTGGCGGTGAGGTTTGAAGGCGCGGCTTCAAAGCAGCCCAGCCCAGCACAGTTACTTCCGCTCACCAAGTGCATGAATGTAATGACGGGCAGGCTGCCGTCCGCCTGCCGCGATTGGATCATCTGCGTGGCGTTCGTGCTTTGGAACTGGGCGCTGTTGACGGTGACGGACAGAGTCCAGGTGTTATTGCTCACAATGTTGCCGCTCTCATTGAGGTCATTGGTCACCCCGCCCGAGCCAGCGAAGGCCAGGTTGTAGTGCATGACTTCGTCCACGCCGGAGATGTCGTTGGCGTCGGTTTGGGCCGTGGTGTTCGAATAAACGGGTGGCGTGCGCTCGAGCATGTCGAAATCATAGTTGTCGTTATAGGCGGTGTTATAAGTCCAGTTGGCGGCCTGGCCAGGTTGATGGTTGGCGTAGAAGCCATGACTGCCGTTGTCGGCCGACAGGCAATATTCCACGGTATGCACCGGCAATGGGTCGGGGATCTGGTTCTGCGGGGTCGAGCCCCAGCCGCCGACCTTGAAGCCGTTGGCGTTGCCGCCGTTATTGCCGTTGAGGTAGGACCAGCAATGATCGAAGGTTACTGGTTCGGCGGCATTGATGCAGTCAAAGCCGTCGTCGCTGTTGTTCCAGGAGCGGCATTGCCGGTAAACATTGCCTGTGCCGCCGGCGGCGGGATGGCAGCCAAAACCGTCGGCATTGCCGTAGGAGTAGCTGTCCAAGCCGGTGTTGTTGTAGGAATCGCATCGGTAAAACAGATTATTGGCCGACGCTTTTTCGATGTAAAAGCCCACGCACATGCCGTCGTGCACGTTCACCTCGTTCCAGGTGCAATTGCTGCCACCGTAAATGGCGAAGCCGATGGACTGATTATTGCTGCCAGTGATCGTAATCTGGACGCCGACGACGTCAAATCCCTGGAAGGTGACGTTGCTGGCTGACACCCAAAAGGCCGCGTTCCGATAACCCGACGGGGTCACGCCCGAGAAATTAAAAACCGGTCGTGTGTCTCCAGGATACGCCAGGTAGCTGATCCCGTTTTTGGTGATGGTGTTGACCGTCGCATACACGTTGCCGTCCTGATAGGAGGTCACATTGGCGGTGGTCAGGGTATAATTACCGCCCCGCAAGTAAACCGTGTCGCCGGTGGCCGCGGCGGTCTGTGCCTGGGTGATGGTGGCAAAGGGCGCAGTGATGTTGCCTGGGTTGCTGTCGCTGCCAGTCGGCGCCACATACCAAATTTTTGCCGGCGCGGTGTACGGCAGCAGCAGCGTCACAGCCAAGGCGCCGCGCAGCCATCGGCCGGCCGAAGTGGTGAACTTCCGGAACTTCATGGGGTAACGCGGGGTGGGGGTATCCAAGCCCGTAAAATGTCGGAGCGATTAGACTAAGACCCTATTCCTTCTTCCGCAAGCTCGTGTGCCAGGTTTTTTGCGCGGAATTTTGCTTCCTTCTGTTCAAGTTCCGGAATCTTCGCTACGCTGCGCCTGTTTTCCCCATTCGCCACTGATTTTACCCCGTGCGCATCGCCATCGTCAACGACCTCAACCTTGCTGTTGAAGCCCTGCGCCGCGTGGTGGACAGCATGGCCGGGCACTCGGTTGCTTGGATTGCACGCGACGGACAGCAGGCGGTCGAGCATTGCCGCACGGACACTCCGGACCTGGTGCTGATGGACCTCATCATGCCCGTGATGGACGGCGTCCAGGCCACCGCCGAAATCATGGCGCACTGTCCGTGCCCCATTCTGGTCGTGACTGCTTCGCTGGGCGTCAACGCCGGCAAAGTGTATGAAGCCATGGGGCATGGTGCGCTCGACGCCGTGCGCACACCCTCCCTTGGCCTCGGCGGCCACCTCGAAGGCGCCGAGCCGCTGGTGAACAAAATCCTCCGCGTTGCCATGCTCACCGGCAAGTGCACGCCGCGCGAAACCCGCTCCGGCTTCGCGCCCCCGCCCGCGCCATCCCGCAGCAATGCTCCCGAGTTTCCGCCCCTGCTGGCCATCGGCTCCTCCACCGGCGGCCCGCAAGCCCTCGCCACCATTCTCTCCGCGCTTCCACGCCCCTTTCCCGCCGCCATTGCCATCGTGCAGCATGTGGACCCCGATTTTGCCTGCGGCCTGGCCACCTGGCTTTGCCAGCGCAGCCACTTCGAGGTCCACACCGCCCGCCTCGGGCAGCCCCTCGCCATCGGCAAAGTCGTGCTCGCCGCCTCCGACGACCATCTGGTCGTGGACGCGGCCGGCCATCTGACTTACACTCCAACGCCCCGCGAAAATGTTTACCGCCCTTCGGTGGACGTCTTCTTTCGCAGTCTGGCCCAGCATTGGCCCAACCCCGGACTCGCGCTCCTGCTCACCGGCATGGGTCGAGACGGCGCCGAAGGCCTCAAGCTCCTGCGCGGCCGCGGCTGGCGCACCATTGCCCAAGGTCAGCAAAGCTCTGTCGTTTACGGCATGCCCAAAGCGGCGGCCCTCATCGGCGCCGCCACCGACATTCTCGAGCTGCCCGATATCGCCCCGGCGCTCGCCGCGCATTTCAGCACGCCGCTTCCCGCTCACTAGGGTGGGGTAGTTCCTGTTCTGCATCCGGCTCCCTGCAAGTTTCGAAGAATGGAGCCTTCGTAGGTTTATGCCTGACCGTTGAGCCCATGGTACGCTGCTGCCGGCGCGGGGACCGCCCTTGCACGAGCCGGTTCTCTGAAAAACAAATCGCACACCCGCTGCATTTTGGTTTCGTCATCCGTCGTCCGATTTTCGTAGCCTGCCATCCTCTCCATGACCGCGCCCACTCCCGTTCCCGCCGCCGCCGCGCCCGGTCACCTTCCGGTCACTGTCCTCATGGTGGACGACCAGGCCATGGTCGGCGAAGCCGTGCGCCGCATGTTGGCTGACCAGCCGGAGATCAAATTCCATTTCTGCTCCGACCCCACCAAAGCCATGCAAATGGCCCGTGAAATCCAGCCCACCGTCATCCTCCAGGATCTCGTCATGCCCGAGGTGGACGGCCTTCAACTGGTCAAATTTTTCCGCGCCAACGCCTCCACGCGCGACGTGCCCATGATTGTTCTCTCCTCCCGCGAGGAGCCCGAGACCAAGTACAAGGCCTTCCAACTCGGCGCCAACGACTACATGGTGAAGCTGCCCGACAAGCTCGAGGTCGTCGCCCGCATCCGCTACCACTCGCAGGCCTACATCACCCGCTGCGAACGCAACGCCGCCTTCGAGGCCCTCCGCGCCAGCCAGGAAGCCCTCAAGGCCGAGCTCAACGAAGCCGAGCGCTACATGCGCTCCCTCTTCCCCGAACCGCTCGACGACCCCGCGCTCCACGCCGACTGGACCTACATCGCCTGCACTTCCCTGGGCGGCGACTCCTTCGGCTACTACTGGCTCGATCCCGACCATTTTGCCGTTTACGTCCTCGACGTCTGCGGCCACGGCGTTGGCGCCGCCCTTCTCTCTGTCTCCGCCATGAACGTCCTGCGCGCCCAGTCCCTGCCCAAGGTGGACTTCAAGGAACCCGCCAGCGTCCTCACCGGCCTCAACGGCGCCTTCGACATGGAGAAGCAGAACGAAATGTACTTCACCATCTGGTACGGGGTGTACAATCGCGTCACCCGCGAGCTCTCCTATGCTTCCGGCGGCCACCCTCCCGCCGCGCTCCTGGCGCCCGGCGATGCAGCCGCTCCGCGCCTGCTCAACACCCCCAACGCCATCATTGGCGCCTTGCCCGATCTTCCGTTTCATGCCGCCCGCGTCGCCGTCGCCCCCGGCGACCACCTCTATGTTTTCAGCGACGGCGTTTACGAAGTCAACTATGCCGCCCGCGAAGGCATGATGACCGTCGAGGAATTCGCCGCCGGCCTCGCGCAGGAAACCCCCTCGAACGTCCGCAAAGTCGAGGACATGGTCGCCTTTGTGCGACGCGCGCAGGGACGCGAAAATTTTGACGACGATTTCTCGCTCGTCGAAATCACCTTCAAATAAATTTCCCCCAGCCCCTCCCGACCATGGCCGCCACCATGCACATCCACTACCGCAACGACCTCGCGGAACTTAACCGCCTGGCCGCCGACATTGAAAATTTCGCCGCCGAAAATGGCATCGACCCGTCGATCGCCCACGCCTTCAACCTCTGCCTCGACGAGCTTTTCACCAACACCGTCTCCTACGGTTCCGTCGTCGGCCGGCCCCACGAAATCAAGCTCGAGCTCCACGCGACCCCCCACGAAGTCATCGCCATCCTCCGCGATAATGGCCGCGCCTTCGATCCCCTCACCCAGGCACCGCAACCCGACCTCCACGCCCCCATCGAAACCCGCAAAATCGGTGGCCTGGGCGTTTATTTTGTCAAAACCCTCATGACCCGCGTTCACTATCGCCACGAGCATGGCTGGAATATTCTCGAAATGGCCAGCGCGCGCCAGCAACCGCCAACGGCCTAAAGTGCTGGGTGGGGTGGGGCCGCTGGTTTTTCGCCTTGGGGAAGGCGTATGCGACTGTCTTTGGAGTTCTCCCGCTTCTTACCCGCCGTTCTGGAGCGCCTGCATTGCGCGTTGGACAATGGGTGCGAGAATGGCATCGGCGCTTGCTTCGCCTTCCTGGGCGCCCATTTCCTTGAGCGTCGTCTGGGTGGCTGGCGAGTCGGCGGTCAGCGCGGGCGTGTCGCGTTTCACGACGTCCACGAACGCGCCCACATCCGCCGTCGGCAGCATCGGGCTAACCTCGCCCGGCTTCAGCGCGAGAATCAGCGGCACGCCGGCTGCGTTCGGGTTGGCCAAAGCCGCCAGCAGCTCGTAGTCCATGTCCTCCGGCGGATCGGAGAAAGTCAGTGCTGGAAAATTTTTCACCGTCAGCCCCAGCGCGGTCGCGGCGTCCGTGAAGCTCTTGCCTGCGGCCACCGCCTGGGTCAGCGCCGTTTGCAGCTCATTGCCCTTCGCTTCGAACAACTTTGTTTTTTGCTCGTCCTTATAGGCCGCCGCCACGTCCGCCCGGGCCTCCTCGAAGGTCGGCATGTGCGTCGTCGTCGCCCCCTCGTAAAACAGCACCGCCGCGCCGTCCGGCACCCGCAGTGGTTCCGAGAAATAATTCTGCGCGCTCAGCTCCTGCGCCGCCTTTTGCAGGATCTCGTCGGGCACCGGCGAGCCGGCCGGCGCCGGCTTGTCCGCCACCACCGGCGGCAGCGGCTCCAACTTCACGTTGAATTTTTGCAGCAGCGCATCGAACTGGGGCGTTCCCTGCGTCACCTTCAAGGCGTAGAGCGCCTGCGCAAAGTTTGACGCCTGCGTGCCCGCCTCCTCGTCCCCCTGGGCCTGGCGCCACGCCGCCGTCGCGGCCGCGGTGGTCTTGGCGTCCAGGTTATCCGGCGTCTCCACATTCGGAAAGGCCTTGGGGTTGGCCGCAATAAAGTCCTTCAGGTCGGCCGCCGTGGGCGTGGCGGTGGACGGCGGAGCGGTGAAATGCACATAGCTCAATTGCACCGCCGCCGGCACCTGGAAGCGGGTCGGGTCGTGGTTGAAAAGGTTTTGCAGCACCGCATCCGTCACCTCCACGTTGGGCATGAACTTGTCGAAATCCAGCGTGGCCACGTTCAGGTTCCACGACGTGTCGCGCAAGGCGGCCTGGATTTCCGCGCTGTAGGGCAGGGCGTAGCCCGGGCCGGAGAGCGTCATGATCACCTGCTGGAGGCGCCAGTTTTGCGCCAGGGTCTCGGCAATCATGTCGCGGCGTTCCTGCGGCTGGGTTTGCAGCCCGTCCACAAACGACTGGTATTTGCTGGCGTCGAACTCGCCCGCGTCATTTTTAAAAAACGCCAGCGTCTGGATGTAGGCTTTTTTCTGTTCGTCCGTCGGCAGGGGCAACTGCCACTGATCCGCGAGGTATAGAACGGCGATGCGGCCCAGCAGCGCCTGCGTCATCTCCTCGTTGCTGCGGGCCTGGTGGTTTTGCCAGGCCAGGGACATCGCGGTGGCCATTTGCAGCGACTCCATCTGCTGTGGATCGTTCAGGTTCACCCCCAGGAACATCTTGGGTGCGGCGCTTTGGCCGGCCGCCTGCCCGCGCGGCACCGCGCCGATGGTGAATACGAAGGACACCCCGATCAGCCCCAGAATGGCCGTCAGGATCCACTTGTGGTGTTTGCCAAATGCCGTTTGCAGCCAGGTGATCATCGTCGCAGGAAAGGAGTTCGTCGGGCCTCAGGCCCGGGGGCAAAACGACCAATTTGACCATCCGGGCTCCGCGAGTCAACGCCGTTAAGTGCCCCCCGGTTTTTTTGGGGCAAAATGTCTTGCCGACCCTCAAAATACCGTGAAAATGCCCTTTCGGCGCGATACTTTACCCCAAGCGGCGCGACTTCGCGTCACTCTCGTTGGACCGCTTTCCCTCCTGTCCGTAAAATTTCGCGAATTTTTTGCTACCCCAAGCCTCTTATTTTTGATAGGCTTCACCTTACCCCTTCCCCATGAGCGTGCGTTTTCTTGTATCCGTTAGCTTTCGGTGCACCGTTCTGGCTGCCAGCCTCCTGGCTGCAGCCGGTGCCCTCCATGCCCAGAACACTTCAGTTTCCACCGATCCGGTGGGCGCCGTCGTCCTCAATTTCCTCGGCAGTTCCGACACCCTCGTGTCCCTGCCGCTCCAACAGCCGGTCTCCCTCGAGTCCACCGTTGCCAGCGTCACGGGCAACGTGGTCAACCTCAACCTCTCCGGCGCCAACCTGACCGCCAACCAGTACGTTTACCAAGGCTCGGGCACCAGCACCTACTACGCCCAGTTCATCACCGGTAACCGCGAGGGCATGTACTACACCATTACCGCCAACGACAACGCCAGCAACGTCACCCTCGACCTGGCTGGCGACACCGGTTTCTCCGGCAACGTCAACGTCGGCGACTCCGTCCAAATCATCCCCTACTGGACCCTGAACACCCTTTTCCCCAACGGCAACGGTACTTTGCCCAGCAGCAGCTTCGGCGCCGCCACCCGCCAGTCCGAAGTTCTCTTCCCCGATATCGTCGATGCTGGCACCAACCTGGCCTTCACCGGCATCTATTATTACTACAATGGCACGGCCAACGGCGGTGCGGGCTGGCGCCAATCGGGCGTTCCGGGCACCATTGTCAACGATTTGGTCGTCACTCCCGACACAGCCTTTATCGTTCGCCTCAATGAGGCCACGAACACCACCACCACCCTCGTTGGTTCCGTGTCCATGGGCGGCTTTTCCACCCCCTTGTCCACACTCGCGGCCAACACCCAGCAAGACATTGTCGTGGGCGTTGCGGTGCCTGCGAACATCACGCTCCTCCAATCCAATCTTTCCGCGGTTTTCACCCCCAGTACCAGTTTTGGCGCCGCCCAGCGCAAGGATCAGTTGCTCGTATATAGCAATTCCACCCCGGGTCAAAACAAGGCCTTCCCGACC
>JBEKZN010000129.1:0-5239 GCA_049509815.1 Opitutales bacterium | reverse complement strand
ATCATCCCCGGCCTCGGCCGCACCGGCGACGCCGTCGGCGTCTTCCCCACCACCGCGCCGAGTCTCGAGCTCGCTCAGGCCGGCGACGCTCCCGCGCTCGAATATCCATTCTACGTTGTCCACCCCGGCAACGTCACCCTCCACTACAACCTCATCCCCACGCAGCCCATCCAGTTCGGCCATGGCCTGCGCTTCGCCTTCTCCATTGACGACGGCCCCCCGCAGCTCGTCACCATCACCGCCGGCACCGGCAAGGAAGTCACCAATCCCGCCTGGTCCCGCAACGTCCTCAACAATTCCACCTCCGCTGCCGTTCCGCAGACCATCGCCGCCCCCGGCCTGCACACCCTGAAAATTTACGGCCTCGACCCTGGCGTTCTCCTCGAAAAAATCGTCATCGACGCCGGCGGTCTCCGCCCGTCCTACCTCGGCCCGCCCGAAACCTTCGTGCCGGGCAACAAATAACCTCCGCCTGCCACTTTGCCACCGCGGGCGTGTCCATATTTACGTCCCCTTGCCACCACATGCGCCGTCTTTTCTTCCTTCTTCTTTTGGCCGTCGTTTTTTCGACCGCACCGAGCGCCTCCGCCCAGAATCAGACCGCCGCGCCCGCCGTCGTCCCTGAGCGCATTTCCCGCCTGACCCACGTCGTCAACCTCGTTGACAACATCGACCGCCCTCTGCGCTACCGGCCCGACGGCACCGACTTTGTCATCGAAAACGGCTCCGAGTTTTTCAACCGCCCCATCTACGGCAACAATTCTCCCTTCCGTTTTGACGGCGGTGACAAGCCCGAGTTCTCCTTCTACCTCTACGGCTCCGGCCACGGCGGCAATCTCCGCTTCGGCTTCGAAACCGCCGCCGGCGCGAAATGGTGCAATGACGCCACCCGCATCGTCGCCCGCTACCGCCCCGGCTCGCTCCTCTACGAAATCTCCGATCCCCTCCTCGGCCACGCCACCCTCAAACTCGACGTCCTCGCGCTCACGGGCACCGAGGGCCTGATCGCCCGTGCCGATCTCGACGGCGGCCCGCCGGTTGTCCTCGTCTGGGCCTACGGCGGCGCCGATGGCGCGCGCGGTCAGCGCGATGGCGACATCGGCTGCGAGCGCGAGCCGGTCGGCGAGCTCTTCCAGCTCAAGCCTGGCAACGCCCGCGGCAACACCTTCACCGTGCAGGACTCCACCTTCGTGCTGCACAGCCGCCCCGCAACCATGGCTGGCATCGCCTCATCCTCCACCCAAGTCGCCGTTGCCGACGCCGATAATTGGAACTCCCTTCCGGACCTCCTCGCCTCCGCGGGAAAAACCACCTCCCTGCCCATCGTCGTCGGCCAGGCCGAGCTTGGGTCGGGCCAGCCCGTTTACCTCGCCCTCCAGCGCCTCGCCAAACCCACCGACAACACTACCGAACTCGCCACCTATGTCGAAGCCGGTGGCCAGGGTGGCAATCAGACTTCCGCCGCTCCGCCATCTTCCGGCTCGAATTCCGGGACGTCAAATTCAGTGCCTGATTTTACCGTCGCCAACCTCCCGGCGCTTTTCGAGGCCGCCGAAGCCCATCGCCGCGCCATCGCGGAAAAGGTCGTCGTGGACACTCCCGACCCCTTTATCAACGCCGCCGCTTCCGCCATCTGTGTCGCTGGCGACGCCGTTTGGGACCAGACCGCCGGCGCCTTCATGCACGGCGCCGTCGCCTGGCGTTCCAAGCTGCTTGGCTGGCGCGGCCCCTACCTCGCCGATGCCTTGGGCTGGCACGACCGCGCCGTCAGTCACCTCACTTACTGGGCGAACCAGCAAAACACCGACCCCATCCCCGAAGTCATCCCCACCGCCGACCCGAAAGCAAATCTCTCGCGCGATGAGCCCGCTCTCATCAGTGACGGCGACATGTCGAAGTCCCACTACGACATGAACCTCGTTTACATCGACGCCCTCTTCCGCCACATCTTTTGGACCGGCGACCTCGATTTCGCCCGCAGCGTCTGGCCCGTCATCCAACGCCATCTCGCCTGGGAGCACCGCCTTTTCCGCCGCTCCTACGGCTCCGACAACCTCCCGCTCTACGAGGCCTACGCCGCCATCTGGGCCAGCGACGACCTCGAATACGAAGGCGGCGGCGCCACCCACACCACCGCCTACAATTATTACCACAACCTCCTGGCCGCCCGCCTCGCCGTGCTTCTCGGTGAGGATCCCACGCCCTACCAGCGCGAAGCTGCCCTCATCCAGAAAGCCATGCAGCAGGAACTCTGGCTGCCCGACCTCGGCTGGTACGCCGAAAATAAGGACCTCCTCGGTCTTCAGCTCACCCACCCCAATCCCGCCGTCTGGACTTTTTACCACACGGTGGATTCGCAGGCCGCCACGCCCTTTCAAGCGTGGCAAATGTCGCGCTATGTGGACACCCAGGTTCCGCACATTCCCGTCCAGGGGCCCGGCGTGCCCAACGGCGGCTACTTCACCCTCTCGACCACCAACTGGATGCCCTACACCTGGTCGCTCAACAACGTCGTCATGGCCGAGGCCGCCCACACTTCCCTCGCCTATTGGGAAACCGGGCGCGACGACACCGCCTTCCACCTCTTCAAAGGCCTTCTGCTCGACAGCATGTACCTCGGCCTCTGCCCTGGCAACGCCGGCGCCATGACCGGCTACGACATGGCCCGCGGCGAAGCCCAGCGCGATTTTGCCGACGCCGTCGGCACCACTTCCCGCGCCCTCATCGAAGGCCTTTTTGGCGTCCGGCCCGACGCCATGAACGGTGAAGTCCTCGTGCACCCCGGCTTCCCCGACGACTGGGACCACGCCTCCATCCGCCATCCCGACTTCAATTTCTCCTACCAGCGCGGCGACGACGTCGAAACCCGTTCTGACCTCGCCACCGTCGTCAAAAAAGCCACCGTGTACAATGCCGCCGTCATTTCCCACCAGGAGGTCGTCACGGACGACCTCACCGAAACCTACAGCTTCGAACCGAAGTTTCCCGTGCCGTTGAAGCTGCGCCTTCAAGTGGTCGCCCGCCGCGACCAAATAGTGAATCTCACTGTCAACGGCCAGCCCGGTACTTGGAGCATCGTCGAGGACGCCATCGGCCAGCCCCGTGTTGAAATTGCCGCCTCCGGTGCGCCACGCTATGATATCGTCATCACCTGGCGCGGCACGCCTCCGGCCACGGTCACCGTCCCCGCCGTCGTGCCCTACGGCGGCGAATTGAACGCCCAAGTCGCCCCCGCGCAATTGCTGAAAGTGTATGACCCGCAAAACGCCCTCAACCGCCTCAACGCCTCCGGCGATGCCCTCGATGGCGTCGCCGTCGGCGCGCTCGGCAACCGCACCGTATTCCTCCAAGTCCAGCAAGGCCAGTTGCGCTGGTGGCTGCCCGTGCCGTTCGAGATCCGCCCGGGCTGGCAAATTCTTCCCTCCGAAAACCAGGACGCCGCCACCCTCCGCTTCCGCTTGCTCAACAACACTCCCGACGCCTTCGACCACGAGGTCCAAATCAGCTCCGGCCAGAGCAACTCGACAGTCGCCCTCCATCTACCTCCGTTTGGTGAGTCCGACGAAATCGCGCTCCCCGCCAGCCATTTGCTGCCTGGCTCCAATCTGGTTTCCGCGCAACTCGGCAACGGTCAGTCCGTCGAAGGCATCGTCACCAACTGGCAACTTCTCTCGGACGTTCCGGCCACGGCGTGGACGCCTGTCAATCTCGCCCCGCTCTTCAACGACCGCGTCACGCAAATCTTCAAGCACGACTACCTCTCCCCGCGCTCGCCGTATTGCTCCCTCGCCATTCCAAAGCAGGGCATCGGCACCTGGTGCACGCCCAACCTTACCGCCGACATCAACGACACCGGCCTGCGCGCCGTCGCCGCTCAAAGCAACGGCTGGTTCGTGCTGCCCCAGGGCGTTGCCTTCCAAACTCCCGGCCCCGGCACCACCCCGAACATCGCCTTCGTTTCCCAGTGGGATAATTTCCCCCGCTCCATCGACATCCCGCTCTCCGGCCGCGCCACGCACGCCTACTTCCTCATGGCCGGCTCCACTAACCCAATGCAAAGCCGCCTCGACAACGGCGAAGTCATCGTCACCTATGCCGACGGCTCGACTGAGCGCCTCGCCCTGCGCAACCCCACCACCTGGTGGCCCATCGAGCAGGACTACTACATTGATGACTTCGCCTTCCGCCGCCCCGAAGCCCTGCCCCCGCGCGTGGATCTTAAAACCGGCCTCGTGCGCACTCTCGAACTCGCCGATTTCAAAGGTCACGGTGGCAAAGTCCCCGGCGGCGCCGCCACGGTGCTCGACCTGCCGCTTGATCCTCAAAAGCCCCACAAAACGCTCACCGTTCGCGCCCTCGCCAACGACGTCGTCATCGGCCTCATGGCCGCCACCCTCGTAAAATAACGCAGGTAAATTAGGATAGTAATCTGTTCCGGCTTTGGGTAAATTAGCTCTTTACCCCACCCCTGAATGATTGCCCGCTTCGCGGCCGTACCGGCCCGTGGCACAGGCATCACTGATTCGGACGTATAGTCCCGCCCCCTTGGCCCCATGCGGAGGAATTTGCCCATCCTGTTCCTGGCCTTGGCCCTTTGCTGCGGCGCTTCGTCGGCGTTCGCATCGTATCAAACGATCACCAACGATGCCTTTTATCTGACGACCAATGGCACTCCCGTCTATACGCAAGGCGGCGGCATCTCCAAGTTCGGCAATACCTACTACTGGTATGGCATCCAGTATGCGGGGATGGCCACCTATTACGCCCACCCTACGGCGGCTAACGCGACCGCCAATACTAATTTCGTCGCGATTAACTGCTACTCTTCAACGGACTTGGTGCATTGGACCTTCCAAAACAAAATCATTTCCACTTCCACGGCGAACTTTACCACGGGCGTTGGCTGGATCGGACGCATGGGCAGCGTGGTTTATAACAGCTCCACGCAGCAGTACGTCACGTGGTTTCAATACACCGGCCCTGCCGGCTCCGGGCAGGCTTGCTGCACCTGCAGCACCCCCGCCGGCAACTTCACCCTCAACAACGTGCAAGCCGTCATCTCCAACGTTTACTACAACAGCACCGGCGATTGCACCATTTTCTGTGATGTCGCTCACAACTCGACGCCTTACCTGGTCTTTTCCGACCCCCATGGACGCGAGCATCTCTATGTCTCCTCGCTGAGCGCCAACTACACCGCCATCAACCCCGCCGTGTTGATCTCGGAGTGGCCGCAGGG
>JBEKZN010000128.1:0-5250 GCA_049509815.1 Opitutales bacterium | reverse complement strand
CCCTCCTTCCGATCCGCCACCAATCCCCCTTGCCGCAGCAGCGCCAGGTGCGACGATATCCGCGACTGCCCCATCCCCAGAATCTCCTGCAACTCCGCTACCGACAGTTCCTCGCGCGTCAATAGGCAAACCAAACGCAGCCGCGTTGGATCCGCCACCAGCTTCAACAATTCCCACGAATCGCTCATCTCGCGCACAGTAGCGGCCCGCCCGCCCCGTTTCCAGTTTTGATTTGGCCGACCGCTCACGAATTCGGCTGCCCATTTACCGGATAAGTTTTTGCGTCCACGTCAAACCTCCGGTCCGGCAGGTACATCTTCCCCTCCCCGTATTGGCCCTCGTGCCAGTAAATCACGTCGTATTCCACCTTCAGCGGCAGGTCCAGCGCCGTGCAGTACTGCTCGAAGTTGTGCACCCGCTGTCCGTTGATCCCCACCACCACGTCGCCCTTCTTCAAGCCGTTGTGGTCGGTGAAATAACTCTCCTCCAGCAGTTGCACCCCGTCGGTTGGCGCGGGCGCCTGCGCCAGGTCCGTCAGCTTCACCGGCTCCACCCCGTTCGGAAAAATCTCCTTCATGCGCTCCTCGGCCTCGCGGGCGGGCTCCGCTTCGCCCGTGCTCTTCGCCCAGGTCTCGTAAACCACCACGTCAAAATCCCTGCGGCCGTACCGCTCCTTCATCTCGTTCGATATATCCAGCGCCATCGCGTACTTGCCCATCCTTGTGTAGAGTCGCGCCAGCACCTCCAATCCCCCGCAGGAATAAACATCCGCCGCCATCTGGGCCGTCTTCATCGCCAGGTCCGGCTGGCCGTGGTCGTAGTAATAGTTCACGAGAAACTCCATTTCATTCGCCACCCCCACCCGGTCCGGGGCCGAATCCACCGCCTGCTGGTACGCGATCGCGGCCTCGTCAAAATGCCCGGCATCCTCCAGCACCCGCCCCAATTCCATGTATTGCTGCGGATCGAGCGCGCAGGCCATCTGCATTGCCTGCTTGTACTGCACCGGATCGTTCACGCTTGCGTCCGCCACTTTCAAGGCCAGCGCCAGATTGTACTCCCGCATCGGCGTCAGCGCCGCCGTCGCCTGCTCCGGCGTCGGGTTCTCCCCGAACTGCAGGCACAGCAGCCCCAGCGCGATGCTTGGCTTCAGCGGCGCCAGTTGCTGCCACTTCTGGAACGTCTCCACGCTTTCGTGGTCCATCTCGGGAAACGTCAGCCGGTTCACCGTGTCGTACGTCGTGCCGCTGGGCAGCCAGGGATGGAACCACGCCGCATAATCCGGCGCGATGTCCCGGTACGTCCAGTGGTTCGGTTTCGTGCGAATCTCCAGCCAGTTTCGCGCGCTCGCCCACTCCGGATGCGCGCGCAGCAGCGCCGCCGCCGCGTTCATTGCCGCATCGTACTCCTGCTGATTGGCCGCCAGGTGGTAGCTCAAAAACGGCCCCAGCCGCAAATCCCGCGCCAGTGGATCCGCGAACTGCTGCCGCAATTGCGCCGCCTCCTCGGGCACGCCCAGCATGTCCTCCAGATGGTAGTAAGTCTCCGCCGTCATCGCCAGCAAGTGCCGCTGCGCCCGCGCCCCCCACATCCCGTGCGTCACCACCTCCAGCCGCCCGTCCTGCCAGGGGCCGGTGTGCTCTTCATTCAGAAATTTCTCCGCCGCCTTCCCGCTCTTGTCCCGCGCGGCCTCGGGCTCCACCGCCAGGATCAACTGCTTCAACTCGGCAGTCTCGTCCTTCAGCCCCTGCGACGTGAATGTGTTACCCACCCCCACGGAAAATGGCCGCCCCAGCGCGATTCGCGCCCAATCCGGCTCCGGATGCTCCGCCAGTCCCGCGTAATACTGCAACCCCGCGTCCGGGCTGACGTTCTCCGTCACCGCCCAGTAATACGTCCGCCGCCACAGCAATGACGCATCCGCGCCCGGCATAAACTTCCGCCAGTCGTTGAAATTTGCCAGCCGCAACGCCGTCACCCACTCCTGCGTGGCCTGCGGCAAATTCGCCGTCGCGGCCAGTGCGTCCAATTTCTTGTCCGCCTCCGCCTCGCGCCCGGTGAGCACCAGCAGCGTTGTTTCCGCCAGTTGCCCCGCCGTGCCGGCCGGCGCCCCGCCGCGCAGCACCTCCGCCATCGCCAGTTGCGCGCACGCCCCATTCAACAATTCGCGCGGATCGCTGAAGTTGCCCGCCGCCTCGGACCACGCCAGCGCCACCAACAGCAACGCCGCTTCATCGTGCAATCCCGCATTCGCCGGACTTTGCGTCAGTGCGGCGGACAACTCCCCGTTCGCCTGCAAAAAGTTCTTCATCGTCGGCTCCGCCAGCATCGCCGTGAGCTGGTCGTCCGTCATCACGCCTTCCGGCGCTGGCGTCGGCGTCACCTTCCAGGCCGCGGCCAAAGGCTGGGCCCAGGTCAGGTAGGCCCCTGGCTCCCAAGGCGAGCCGCTAAGGGTGAAATCATGCGTGAAGACTGCCCCGTTCGCGGCTTGTGTCTGAACGTTGAACTGCCATTGGTCCGGTCCGTCAATCTGCTGCACCAGCTGGATCGGCGGTGGCCCCATGCTCGTGTTGCCGCCATTTTCCTGTGCTCCGGCAAACGCCACCAGTTGCGCCAAATCCCGCGCCACCCCGCCAATGATCCACGTCTCCTCGTTGCCCGTAACCCCCTTGTCGTTTACCCGGGACATTGTCGGAGCTGTCTGCTGGCCGTGCGCATGCCATGCCACCACCGCGACCAGCGTCAAGGATGCCACGAGCCCGAGAAACCACCGGTTGCTGATCAAGTTCATGCCTCAAGTTCCCTTCGCAATTTATATTCAAATGCAAAAAGGAGCCCTGCCATCAACCACTGGCCGAAATTGGCGCTAAACCTTCTCCGGCGGCGCTTCCGGTGCGGCCACGTTTTCCGTCGGAGCCGGTGCCATCGGCGGCAGGCCCAAAGTCTCGCCCTCCGCCTCGTCGAGGCCCTCCACGCTCTCCTCCTCCAACTCGGATTCGACTTCCTCCTCGGCGTGCATCTCCAGCGCTTCATGGACTTCTCCCGCCGGCGCTTCTCCGCTGGCCGCACCTTCCGTAGCCGTCTTCGGCTTCGGCGGCACCAGCACCGGCGGCGCATACAAGCGCCCGTCGCCGTACTCCGTCACATAACCCTCGCTTACCAGCCAGCGCAAATTCATCAACAGCTCCCGCAACTGCAGTTGCTGCTCCGGCGTATAATGCGAAACCACCGCTTCCGGCGCCGCCGCCGCCGGAGTCGCGACTGCTTCCGGTGTCACCGCAGCCGTTGGAACCGCCGCTTCTGCTGCAACCGTTGCCGGCAGCGTTGCTTCCGCGGGTGCTGACCCCATTTCCGCGGCGGGTGCCTCGGTTGCTGGTTTCTCTTCCGTCGCCGGCGCCGCGGTCTCTTCCACGGCGGGCGCTTCCGCCACGGGTGCGACTTCGACGGCCGGTTGCTCCGCTACTTCTGCACTCGGCGCTTTGACTTCCGTTTTCGGCGCTTCCGCCTTCGGTGCCTCCGGCAGACCCAGAAAATCCTGCGGCAGCTTCCCCAGCGGAACCATCGGATGTTCCTCGATGAACGTGATCAGCTTCTGCACATGATCCGCCAGCACCGTCTGCGGCGTGCGGAACGACCGCTTGACCGCGCACACATACGACACTCCTTTTGCGCCCTTCTTATAAAGGTTGAACTTCATCCGCCGCAGCCGCCCGCGCAAATTGTTCGCCGTGTCCAGCGGAAACCGCCGCTGCTGCTCCAGCACCGCTTCCACCGACGCCCGGATGTCTCCCGGCGCAAACTGCTCGATCATCCGACCCGGGTACCGCGCTGTTTCCAGTCCGCGCACAATCGTGTCCTTCTTTTTCGCCAGCAAAAACTGCCGCGCCGCATCCAGGTTCTCAAAAAATTCCGGCGCCCCCTCGATCGCTTCCTTCAGCTTGTACCGCGTCGCCTTCTTCATCTTCTCCAGCCACGCCGCCACCTGCTCCGGCTCCTTCACCAGTTCCACCCGCGACGCAAATTTCTCGTACGACATCCGCGACAACCGCCGCGCGTGGTGCTCCCGCAGCAACTGCGGGTACAAATGGTAATTCGGCGGCCCCAGCAACTCCCCCGTGAATCCGCACCGGCTCACCCCCACGAAATTCCCCTTCGGCGCCTCAACTTCCACTTCCTGCGTCTCGAAAAATTTCGCCAGATGCTTCTCGAACACGTGCGCCACCGCCTCCTCCTCCGTCTCAAACGGCAGATGGTCCGGCTGCGCCACATACACCCGCCCCGGTGGCGCATCCCGCCGCGGATACGGCTTCAACACCACCACAAACCGCTCCGGCTTCTGCAAAATCAAATGCGCCACCTCGAACAACTCGTACGTCCGGCACGACGACCGGATCGCCTTCGTCAACGCCCGAAATGCCGCATCGTCCGGGTAAAACAATACTTCCAGCGTCGGCTGAAACATCGGCGGCGTGTTGCGCCCACCCTCGCGCCGCGGTCCCCCGCGTTCGCCCCACGGCTGCCGAGATCCCGGTCCGGCCCCCGGCCGGCCGCGGTCAAACGGCGGCGCCGAAGTCGCCACTCCCGTTTCCCGTCCGCCTCCAAATCCATTGCCCCCGCCTGTCGGTGGCCGCGTCGGACGCCGGTCGCGCCGCGCCGGCCCGCCATTTTGCCGGCCTGCCCCTTCGCGCGCTTCCCAACTCCCGCGCTTGCCGCCGCCGCCCGCGCCAACCTTGCGCACGATTGCCTCGGTTGAAGGCGTGGCGCTCCAATCCGGGCCGAAGGAAATATTCTTCAGCACGCTTAAATCCACGGAACTCGCCTGACTGGCCTCAGTCGAAGATGGTTCCGGCGCCGGCGTGGGCGCGGGGGTGTCGTGGTCCGGCATGCGTAGAGAGCTGTATGCGCTTTGACCCACAGTGGGCAAAACCCCCCCATGCAGCAAGCGCGTAATTTTCCACCCCCCGGCTTCGGCCCGGACTTGCCCCCGCCGCCCCCACTTGTCACCTTTAGCGCCCCGATGCGTCCTTTCCCGTGTCTTGCTGGCATCCTTGCCTCGGCCCTCCTTTGGGCCGCCCCCGCCGTTTTTGCCGACGACACGGCCCTCCCCGCCAATACCACTCTCTCCACCTCGACCGTCTCCGAGCCTTCAGCCGACAGCAACCCAGCCACCGCCTCTTCCCTTACCTCCAACTCCACCCTCCTTATCGCGCCTACCGCAGTCTCTCCGGTTCCCCCTTCGACCCCGTCCGC
>JBEKZN010000127.1:0-5298 GCA_049509815.1 Opitutales bacterium | reverse complement strand
GACCGTATTTTCCCAAGAAGATTTTGCCTTGTCAACGGAACGTTTGGAGTGGAATCGCCCAAAATACCATGTTTACGGATCGTGGTGAGCGGGACGGGCGAGGGGGGGGACGAAGGGCAAGAGCAAGGGGGTGGGTTTCATTGTTCATTTTTTCTTGAACAAAGCGGGCAAAGCGGGCATTTTTGAGGTTTCCACCCCCGGCATGTCCGCCTCTGTTGCGTTGTTTGCGTCCCGCCGCAAGTCCGCCGCCAGCCCTGGCCGCGGGGCGCGAGCACCGGCGGCGGAGCCAAAAGAGGGGGATTTTGGCGGGATTCCGATACCGACGGGGCCGTTGTGCGAGCTGGAGCGGGAGGTGCTGGACTGGTTTGTGGATTTTACGGCGCTGTTGAGCGTGCCGGCGTCGGTGGGGCACATTTTCGGGTTGTTGTACCTGGCGGGGCGGCCGCTGCCGTTTGAGAACTTTGTGGAGCGGCTGGGGATCAGCAAGGGTTCGGTGAGCCAGGGGCTGCATTTTTTGCGGACGCTGGAGGCGGTGAGGGTGGTGGCGGTGCCGGGGGACCGGCGGGAGTTTTACGAGGCGGAGATCAGCCCGACGCGGCTGGTGGCGGGATTTTTGCAGAAGAAGGTGCAGCCGCGGCTGAAGGCGAGCGCAGAGCGGCTGGCGCGGCTGGAGAAGTCGCTGCAGGAGCCGGGGGCGGAAGCGATTGAGCCGCTGCTGGCGGACCGGGTGCACCGGCTGCATATCTGGAACCAGCGAGCGCGGCAATTCGTGCCGGTAGTGGCGGGGTTGGTGAAAATCCGCACATGAACGCGCAATTAATTTCCTTTTTTAGCCGCCGGCGGCGCGCAAGACGCGCGCGGGGGCCGGTTGATTTTGCCATTCGCACGGGTACTTCCGGGTGAATGGTTCAGCGCGACCCGGATGGGCCGCCAACATCAAGAGCTGGTTTACGGGATTGGCTTCCGCAAGAGCGGTGCGGCCAAGGGCGGCAGCGTCGGGGCGGGGTGGGGCGAAGCGGTCGGCAAAGGCCGTTGACGGCGCGCGGCGGGCGGGTAATCTCCTAGTTTTTTATGCGTATTCTTGTCACCGGCGGGGCGGGATTTTTGGGGAGTCATTTGTGCGAACGGCTGTTGCGCGAAGGCCAGGAAGTGCTGTGCCTGGACAACCTGTTCACGGGACGCAAGGCGAACATCGCGCACCTGCTGGGCAACCCGCGGTTTGAGTTCATCCGGCACGACGTGGTGGATCCGATCAAGGTGGAGGTGGACCAGATTTACAATTTGGCGTGCCCGGCGTCGCCGGTGCACTACCAGCACAATCCGATCAAGACGGTGAAGACGTCGGTGATGGGGGCGATTAATGTGCTGGGGCTGGCGAAGCGGGTGCGGGCGCGGGTGTTGCAGGCTTCAACGTCGGAGGTTTACGGGGATCCGCAGGTGCATCCGCAGCCGGAGACGTACTGGGGTCATGTCAACCCGATCGGGATCCGGTCGTGTTATGACGAAGGCAAGCGCTGCGCGGAGACGCTGTTTTTCGACTACCACCGGCAGAACGGGGTGGACATCCGGGTGGTGCGGATTTTCAACACCTACGGGCCGCGGATGCTGCCGGACGACGGGCGGGTGGTGTCGAATTTCATCGTGCAGGGGTTGCGCGGCGAGGCGCTGACGATTTACGGGAAGGGTCAGCAGACGCGGTCGTTTTGCTACGTGGACGACTTGATTGAAGGCTTTGTGCGGATGATGAACCAGACGGCGGCCATCGGGCCGGTGAACCTGGGCAACCCGGGGGAATTCACGATCCGCGAGCTGGCGGAGAAGGTGATCGCGCTGACGGGGCGCAAGGCGAAGCTCACGTACCATCCGCTGCCGGGCGACGACCCGAAGCAGCGCAAGCCGGACATCACATTGGCGCAGAAGCACCTGGGCTGGAGGCCGGCGACGGGGCTGGACAAGGGGCTGAAAAAGACCGTGGCGTATTTTCGGGAATTGCTTAAAAAAGGCGACTGAGGCGACGGAGAAAGCAAGCGCGCCGGCCTTATTATTTTTCATGAAGATCTGCTGCATTGGCGCGGGATACGTGGGCGGGCCCACCATGGCGATGATCGCCTTGAAATGCCCGGAACACCAGGTGACGGTGGTGGACATTGACGCGCGGCGGATCGCGGCGTGGAGCCTGGGGCCGCTGCCGATTTTCGAGCCGGGGCTGGACGAGGTGGTGCGGCAGGCGCGCGGGCGGAATTTGTTTTTCTCGACGGACCTGGACGCAGGCATCCGCGCGGCGGACTTGATTTTCATTTCGGTGAACACGCCGACGAAGACGTACGGGGTGGGGGCGGGGCGGGCGGCGGACTTGCAGCATGTGGAGGCGTGCGCGCGGCGAATCGCGGAGGTGGCGGGAGGCGACAAGATCGTGGTGGAGAAGTCCACGCTGCCGGTGCGCACGGCGGAGAGCATCCGGGCGATTTTGAGCGCGCGGGCGGGCGGCGCGAAATTCCAGGTGCTGTCGAATCCGGAGTTTCTGGCGGAGGGGACGGCGGTGCGCGATCTGGAGGCGCCGGACCGGGTACTGATCGGCGGCGAGGAGACGCCGGAGGGACGCGCGGCGGTGCAGACGCTGGTGGACATTTACCAGCACTGGGTGCCGCGGGAGAAGATTTTGACGACGAACGTGTGGAGCTCGGAGCTGTCGAAGCTGACAGCGAACGCGTTCCTGGCGCAGCGGATCAGCTCGATCAACGCGATTTCGGCGCTGTGCGAGGCGACGGGGGCGGACGTGGACGAGGTGGCGCAC
Source organism: Opitutales bacterium (assembly GCA_049509815.1). Lineage (GTDB taxonomy): Bacteria > Verrucomicrobiota > Verrucomicrobiia > Opitutales > JABDGR01 > CAZDAQ01. Next base: position 2,504 of record JBEKZN010000127.1, on the reverse strand, counting down.
GCGATCGGGACGGACTCGCGGATCGGGGGGCGGTTTTTGAAGGCGTCGATCGGGTTCGGCGGCTCGTGTTTCCAGAAGGACATTTATAACCTGGTGTACCTGTGCGAGCATTTCGGGCTGCCGGAGGTGGCGCGGTACTGGGAGCAGGTGGTGGTGATGAACGACCACCAGAAGCACCGGTTCACGCAGCGGATCGTGCGCACGCTGTACAACACGATCGCGGGGAAGCGGCTGGGGGTGCTGGGGTTTGCGTTCAAGAAGGACACGAACGACACGCGGGAGTCGCCGGCGATCCAGGTGTGCGGGGATTTGCTGGCGGAGAAGGCGCGGCTGGCGATTTACGATCCGCGGGTGCCGGCGGAGAGGATTTTCAGCGAGCTGGGGCTGGTGGCCGACGCGGCCGACGGCAAGGCGGCGGGCGGGGGAGCGGTGGAGGTTTGCACGGACGCGTACGCGGCGGCGCGCGGGGCGCACGCGCTGGTGGTGTGCACGGAGTGGGACGAGTTCAAGCAGCTGGATTTCGCGCGGGTGTACCGGGAGATGCGGCAGCCGGCGTTTGTCTTTGACGGGCGGAACATCCTCGACCTGGCGGCGCTGCGGGGGTTAGGTTTCACCGCCTTCGGCATTGGCAAGGGCAGTTGAGGCCGTTTTTCATGAACCGCGCATTCATCACCGGTATCACGGGGCAGGACGGCTCGTATTTGTGCGAGCTGCTGCTGGAGAAGGGGTACGAGGTGCACGGGCTGGTGCACCGGCCGGAGGGACTGCGGGCGGGGAACCTGGCGCATTTGTTCCAGGACGAAAAGATTTTCAACCAGCGGCTATTTTTACACACGGGTTCGTTTGAAGACGCGACGCACCTGCGGCGGCTGATTTTCCGGGCGAAGCCGACGGAGTTTTACCATCTGGCGGCGCAGTCGAGCCCGCGATTGAGCCTGGAGCTGCCGGAGACGACGATGGAGAGCGTGGGGATGGCGACGGTGCGGCTGCTGGAGATTTTGAGGGACTTGGACAATCCGCCGCGGTTTTTGTACGCGTCGTCGAGCGAGATTTTCGGGGCGCCGACGCAGATGCCGCAGGACGAGCTGACGCCGGTGCAGCCGTCCACGCCGTACGGGGTGGCGAAGGCGCTGTCCACGCAGATGGCGAAGATTTACCGGCTGGCGTACGGGATCAACAGTTGCGCGGCGATTTTGTACAACCACGAGTCGCCACGGCGCAGCGGGCAGTTCGTGACGATGAAAATCGCGCGGGCGGCGGCGCGGATCAAGCTAGGGCGGCAGAAGAAGATCCAACTGGGCAGCCTGGCGGGGCAGCGCGACTGGGGCTGGGCGCCGGATTATGTGCGGGGGCTGTGGCAGATTTTGCAGTTGCCGACGGTGGATGAGTTCGTGCTGGCGACGGGGCAGCTGCACAGCGTGCAGGAGTTTGTCGAATGCGCGTTCCAGGTGGCGGGGTTGAACTGGCGCGACCACGTGGAGTACGACGCGAGCCTGATCACGCCGGTGGAGCCGGCGCACCTGTGCGGCAATCCGGCAAAGGCGCGTCGGGTGCTGGGCTGGGAGAATCAGGTGCCGTTTGAGGCGATGGTGGAGCGGCTGGTGGCGTCCGAATTGGACGCCGCGCGCCGGTCCACGCCGCTGGCGACGGTTTGAATTTTATCTTCATGAAACGCGCGCTCATCACCGGAATCACGGGCCAGGACGGATCGTACCTGGCGGAACTTTTGCTGGAGAAAGGCTACGAAGTGCACGGCATTGTCCGGCGCAGCAGCAGCCTGAACCGCGCGCGCATCGATCATTTGCGCGGCTACGAGGCGGGGGAGGGGCGGCGGTTGTTCCTGCACTACGGGGACCTGGCGGACACGGTGTCGCTGGTGAAGCTGCTCTATGAGCTGAAGCCGGAGGAGGTTTACAACCTGGCGGCGCAGAGCCATGTGCGGGTGAGTTTTGACATTCCGGAATACACGGCGGACGTGACGGCGGTGGGGGCGGTGCGGATATTGGAGGCGATCCGGGAGGCGGGGCTGGGGAAGAAGGTGCGGTTCTACCAGGCGTCGTCGTCGGAGATGTTCGGCAAGGTGCTGGAGGTGCCGCAGCGGGAGACGACGCCGTTTTACCCGCGCTCGCCGTACGCGTGCGCGAAGGTGATGGCGCACTATTTGACGGTGAACTACCGGGAGTCGTACAACCTGTTTGCGTGCAGCGGGATTTTGTTCAACCACGAGAGCCCGCGGCGGGGCGAGGCGTTCGTGACGCGCAAGATCACGCTGGCGGCGGCGCGGATCAAGCTGGGGCTGCAAAAGAAGCTGTACCTGGGCAACCTGGATTCGCGGCGCGACTGGGGTTATGCGAAGGAATATGTCGAGGGCATGTGGCGGATGCTGCAGCAGGACCAGCCGGACGATTACGTGCTGGCGACGAACGAAACGCATTCGATCCGCGATTTTCTGGACGCGGTGTTTACCGCGGCGGGGCTGGATTGGAAGGAGCACGTGGCGTTTG
>JBEKZN010000126.1:0-7699 GCA_049509815.1 Opitutales bacterium | reverse complement strand
CCCCACCCTGTGCAGCGAGCGACTGCAACGCGGCGAGGCAGGCGGCGTGCTCGGCCAGCCGGGCTGCGGGCGGCGCCGCGAGTTCGGCGACGGGCGATTGGGCGGATTGGGCGAGCCAGTCGGTGGCGCGCAGCAGGACGTCGAGCGTGGGCTGATCCAGCGCGCGCTTGCCCTGCTGGGCTGCGACGAGGATTTCCTCCATGAGGTTGGCGAGCTGCACCGGCAGGTCCAAGCCGACGATGCGGGCAGCGCCCTTGAGCGAGTGGGCGGCGCGGGCGGCCGGTTCGATTTTTTTCGGGTTGGCGAGATCGGCACCCAGCTCGACCAGGCTCTGCGAGAGGACGGCGCACTGCGTTTCGGCCTCGGAACGGTAGAGGTCGAGCAGGGACTCGTCGGGCGTGTTGTTACTCAAGGTGAAGGACGAAAATTAGATGTTGAGGTGCTGGCGGGTGAGACTGTGGAAGAGCAGATCCTCGTCGATGAGGCCGACCGCGCGGTCGCGGAAGGCAAACAGGCCGCGGGTGTAGGTGGCGAGGGCCTTGCTGGCCGTGGCGGGAGCGGCCTGGAGCTGGCCGGTCTCGAGCGGCGCGATGCCGAAAACCTCGTCCACCGGGAACGCAAACGCCTGCTGCTCGCGGCGGCACAGCAGCACGCGCGGGTACACGCGGCGGCTCAGCGCGATGCCTTCGGGGACTTCGTCGGGCAGCTCGAGCAGGGCGTGAAGGTTGAAGGCCAGGTGCAACTCGCCCTGGATGTTGACGATGCCGGAGAGAACGCGGCTGGAACGCTGCGGCAGCCGGTGGACGGAGCGTTTTTCGGTGACATAGCCGACCACAGACGCGGGCAGCGCCAGCCATTCGGGGCCGAGGCGGAAAAGCAGCACCGAACTGGCCCGGCCCTGGCGCTCCTCCGTGACGCGCAGCGACGCCTCCCATTCACGTGCATAATTTTCCGGGGGTGGACGCTCAAGGAGACTGCGACCCGAGGCGCTGTACACGGGGCAATTGCAGCAATGCACATAAGCGGTCAGTTCGGAGCAGGAGCCGTTGCCCCACACGCCGATGCGCGCCCAGCAGCGGTCGGCGGGCTGGCCGGTCTGAAGCGGGCTGGGTGTGGTGGCGGCAGGCATGGGATTGAAAGTGACGTTTAAAATCGGCGGTCAGTTACCGGTTGCGAGGTTAAGTTTTTGCGCGCTCACGCAGGCGCGCGGCGGTGGCGCGGTCGCCGCGGCGTTCGGCGAGAAGCGCGAGCTGCCAGAGGGCTTCGGGATGGCGCGCATTGAGGTAGAGGGTTTTGCGATAATGATTTTCCGCCTCGGCAGCCCGGCCGCGGGCGGCAGCGAGCTGACCGAGGAGAAAAAATGCGTCGGGATGCGGGGCGCGGTTTTTGAGGAATTCACCGCAAAGGGCCTGGGCTTCGTCGAGGACGCCCGCGTCGGCCAGCCGGCGGGCATGAGCCAGGAGCGCGGCGGGGGTGCCCCCGGAAGCGTGAACGGCGGCGGGCGCGCCACTCGTGGCGGTCACAGTGGTGGGCATCGTTGCCACGACGCTGGGAAAACCGGGGGCGCTGACCCGCAGCCCGGAACGCAAAAAGCCGGGACGCGGCGCGGGCAAAACCACGGATGGCGCCGCCGGTTCGGGACGGCGCCGATACACGAAGGCTCCGGGCGGACCGGCGCTGATATAAGCGGGATCCAGCATTGGCAGGCTGTCGGCATGCCCACAGAAGAACAGGCCATCGGGTTCGAGACACCGGCGCAGGTGCTCGAGAGCGATGCGGCGTGAGGCGGCATCGAAATAAACCAGCACGTTGCGGCAAAAAACAATGTGGAATGGCGCCTCGTCGCGAAGCAAATCGGGGCTTATCAAGTTGCAGCGGCGGAAATGGACGTTGGCGCGGACGTTTTCGCGCACCCGGCGCAGTCCGGCGCCGGCCGGCTCGAAGTGGTGCTCGCGGCCAGCGGCATCGCGGCCGCGAAAGGACAGCGCGGGGTATTCGGCGACACGGGCCTTTTCGAGCAGCCGCGCACTGAGGTCGCCGGCCCAGACGACAAACTGGCCGGGACGCAGGCCGGCGTCGAGCAGGGTCATCGCAATTGAGTAGGGCTCCTGGCCGGCGGCGCAAGGGACGCTGAGTACGCGCAAAACGCGGCCCGCGGCGGCGGGCCACCAAATCTGGCGTATCCAGGTTTCGAGAAAGGCAAATGGCGTGCCGTCGCGAAAAAACCAGCTTTCGGGAACAAGCAGCTCCTCGACGAAGGCGTCAAATTCCTCCGCTGAATCCGCGATCAAGGCGCGGTATTTTTTGTCCGAACCGGCCCCGGTGGCGCGCAGGCGGTGCGCCCAGGCGGCACGCAGGACAGCGTCCCCGAGCGTGGCGAGGTCGAGTCCGTAGGCGGAGCGGAGCCGGTCGCCCAAGTCGGGCGGCAGGCTGGGAGCCGAGGTTCGGGAGATAGCGTTCAAGGCGCGACGGGAGGCGGGAAATTCCGGGTTTGAATGTCGTCGGAAAAGAGCAGGCTTTGCAGGTCGGGCGGCAGAAGATTGCGCAAGGTGACGATCTGTACGAGGCCCGCGGGAGTTTCAGCGACGGGACCGAGGTACGGCGCACCGGGCGAGCGGACTCCGGAATCGTGGATGGAGCTGTCTGGCACGTCGCGGACTTCGTTGACGCTTTCGGCGTGGAGGGCGAGGTAGCGCTCCGAGCCGCCGATTGGGTAACGGGTAATGATGAAGCGGCTGCCAAGCGCGGGGCGCGCGGGCCGGCCGAGAGTGAGTTGCACGAGGTCAATCACGGGCATGACCTGGCCGCGAAAGGCATGGACGCCGGACACCGCGGGCGGCGTGCCGGGCACGGCGCGCACTGGAAGCGCGGGCACGATGAGATCCACCACGGCGGCGTCGAGGCCGTAGCGCTGGTCGCCAAGCGAGAAGAGAACGAGCAGCATGGGATGCAAGGTGCACCGGCGCGGGAAGCCGGGTGATACGATTGGAAAATCAGGTTTTCTTGGAAATCTTGGAGAGGAAGGGGGCGCGGGTCAGGCCCGTGGCGCCGCCTTCGGCGACTTTGAAGCGGGCGATTTCGCGGCGCAGCCCTTCCACGGCGGTGTGCAGGTTGCGGACGGCCTTGTCGAACTCTTCGACGGAATCGGTAGTCTGGCGCGCGCCTTCGGTGAGGCCCACCATGGCCTCGTTGATTTGCTGGGCGCCGTGGGACTGCGAAGTGAGGCCTTCTTTGACGGCGCCGAAACGCGGCAGCAGGGCCTGAACCTGGTGGATGATGGTTTCGAGGTGCTGGCCGAGGCGGCCGACTTCGTCAACGCCCGTGCGCACTTCCCCGGTGAATTTGTCCATCTCCATGACGCCGGCGGAAACCGCCGTCTGCATTTCGCGGACCATCTGTTCGATGTCCAGAACGGCGACGGCCGTCTGATCGGCCAGCCGGCGGATTTCGCGGGCGACCACGCCGAAGCCCAGGCCGTATTCGCCGGCCTTTTCGGCCTCAATCGCGGCGTTGAGCGACAGGAGGTTCGTCTGCTCGGCGACTTTGGTGATGGCGGTGACAACACTGGTGATGGCCTGGGCCTTGTCGCTGATGACGGAGAGTTTTTGGGAAATGGAAGTGGTGGCACCGGCCAGGTTTTGCACCGAGTGCTTCATGCCGGTGAGCTGCTGGCGGCCGGTGTCGGCCATGCTGGCCGTTTCGCTGACGACCTGGGAGACATTGGCCATCGTGCCGACCAAATCCTGCGAGGTGGCGGAGATTTCCTTCACGGCCGCAGCGATCTGACTGGTGGAAGCACCGAAATCCTGGACCGTGGATTCCTGGAGTTTGGCGGTGCTCGAAATTTCGTTGGCGGTGGAGATAAGCTGGATGCTGGAGCGTTTGACCTGGCCAATGAGGCCGTTGAGGCTGGCAATCATGTCACGCGTAGCCTGCAGGAGCTGGCCGGTTTCGTCACCACTGTCCACATGGACCTCGGCGGTGAGGTCGCCGGCGGCGACTTGCTGGGCGACGACAACAGCGCGGCCGATACGCTTGCTCAGGCGGTTGACCGACACAAGCAGGAGCGTGGCCACCAGGAGTATGCCCACGGAGGAAATGATCAGGTTCTGAATAATGGTGCCGCGAATGGGCTCCATGAGTTCCTCGCGCGTCACCGTCAGCACCAGCATCCATTGGCCGGTTTTAATGGGCGCGGCGCCGATGTAGGAAGGCTCGTGGCGGATGGGGTCGTAAAACTGCTGGAAGGGGAAGGGCTGGGTGCGCTGCTGAAGAATTTTGGAAAGCAACTGCGTGTAAGTGCCATCAAGACTCGAGTCCGTCGCGGGGGGTGGCGCACCGGGCTTGAGGATGACTTTTCCGACACCGTCGGTGCCAAGGTAATCGGTGGCAAAGCGTCCGGATTGGTTCACGTAGAGCAAGTCCACCGGGACTGAGCGGAGCTGATGGCTGTCATCATCCGCGTCGAAAGTGGAGGCGACGACACGGTTGCCGGTGCTGACGGCCAGGAAATTGGTGGTGCGCAGCGGGGCCAAGCCGGTCTGCAAATCGCTCAAGATGTCGGAGATGTGGTCGAGTCCACGGTCCACGCCGGCGATGCCTTTGAACTGGCCGTTAATGACGATGGGGCTGGTTTGCTCGACGATGTAGTTGCCGTCCTTGTAGCGGTAGGGTTCGGTGATGATGTACTGGTCGCCGTGGGCGAGGTAGTTTTCCTTCATCTGGCGGTAGTAAAGGCTGTCGGGATCCTCCATTTGTTCGCACGGCTCCAAAGTGATCTGGCCTTTGATGCGGACCCAATATGGCAGAAAGCGGCCAGCCTGGTCGGTGGCGCCGTTGGGGCTGTAGGGATGGGCGGCGAGGTAGGAGGCATCCTGGCCGTCGGCATTGGGCTCATAGCAAAAGTAGGCGCCAATGAATTGCGGATCGTTGTCGAGCACTTCGCGGGCATAGCGGAGGGATTCCTCGCGCTGGCCGAACATGCCGCTGTTCTGCGCCATGGCCATGGTGCGGGCGACGGTGATGGCCTCGTTGTTGGCCGTATCCACGCGGTCGGCGGCGGACTGCAGCTCGAGCTGGATGTCGCGCAACTGGGTTTCAATCTGTTGGTTGTAGGAAACCCAGGCTTTCCAGTGGCGCCGGCGCGGGCGGCGAGTCGTCGGCGGGCGGGTTTGAGCCGTCAGCGGTAAGCCGGAATTGGGCCACGCCTTCGCGGAGGCTGGCGACGGCGTCGTTGAGGGTGCGGGTGGCGGACTTGAAGCCATCGAGGGACGCGGCGGTGCGCTGCGCGCCCTGGTTGAGGGAGGAGACCGCTTCGCTGATTTGCTGGGCGCCCTGGGACTGCGACTGCATGCCTTCCTTGACTTCGCCAAGGCGGGGGGTGAAGTCTTCCACTTGCTGGATGATGTTGACGAGGTGCCCGGTGACTTCGCCACGGCGGGCCGCGCCGCTGCGGACGGCTTCGGAAAATTTATCCATCTCCATCACACCGGCGGAGACGGCCGACTGCATTTCCTTGACCATTTGCTCGATGTCGAGGGTGGCCTCGGCCGTCTGGTCGGCGAGGCGGCGGATTTCGCGGGCGACGACGGAGAAGCCAAGGCCGAACTCGCCGGCTTTCTCAGCCTCGATGGCGGCGTTGAGGGACAGGAGGTTGGTCTGGTCGGCGACTTTGGTGATGGTGGTGATGACGGAATTGATGTTGCGGGCCTTGTCCGCAATGGTGGTCAGGCGGGTGGAGATGCTGCCAGTGGCGCGAGCGAGCTCGTGGCCGAGGGCGTTGACAGCTTCGATCTGACTGCGGCCGGCATTGGCGGCCGTGGCAGTGTCCGTGGCCATGCTGGAGATGCCACTCATCGTGTGGGCGAGCTCCTGGGCGGTGGCGGAGATTTCCTTCACGGCGGCGGCGATCTGGCTGGTGGAGGCGCCGAAGTCCTGCACTGTGGTTTCCTGCTCACGAGCGGCACCGGCGAGATTGGCGGCGCTCTCCTGGAGGCGGCGGGACGAATTCTGCACGCGGCCGAGGAGGGAATGGAGGTTTTCGATCATCGCGGCGATGGCGGTGAAGAGCTCGCCGGTTTCGTCGGTGCCGCGGGCCGCAATGGGGCAAAGGCGTCCGCCACGGGCTTCATCGACGAGGAAGCCGGCCTCGGCAAGATTGCCGTCCGCAACTTGCCGGGCGATGCGGCTGATAAAGGTGATGGGCGCGGCCAGACGGCGGCCCAAAACGGTGGCGAGGAGAGCGACGCACGCCAGCAGCACCAGCGCGCCACACGTGGCCTCAAAGCGCAACCGCCAGAAGGTGTAAACGAGCTGCTGGCGGACCTGGCCAAAATCGACGTCGTAAGCCGTGATTCCGACGACCCAGTCCCACGGAGCGTAGTAGGTGAATGACACGTCCTTGTCGTAGAATTCGGGATTGTCGGGATCCTTGGGGTCGCGCCAGGTGGCCGTCTGGAAAGTAACCTCGCCGGGCCGGGTCGCCAGGGCTTCTTTGACAAAGGTGGAAAAAACGGGCTGGCCGTCGGCAGCTCTGATAGAATCAAGGCTGGCGGGAGGATTGGGGCCGCCACCATAAAGGATGAAAGGCGGCAGGTTGCGGGTGTTTTTGCCGTAGGTGGCCCAAACATAGCCGTGAGTGCCCACGCGCAGGGCTTGCATAATACTGCGGATCGTATTGTCGGACTCCTGCTTGACGCCGACGTAGAGCATCCCGGCAATGCGGCCAGTGTCATCCCGGATGGGCTCGTAGGCGGACTGATACCAAGCGTTGACGACGTAGGCAGGGCCGCGGTAGGTCTGGCCGAGGAGAACAGTGCGCACAACGGGGCTGCTTGAGGGGATGAATGTGCCGATGGCGCGCCTGCCGGAAAGAGTCTGTATGTTAGTGTCAACGCGAAGCATGTCGCCGGCGTCGTTGATGCGCTGAAAAATGGTGCAGGTGCAGCCAACCAGTTGCTTGACCTGGTCCACGATCGGAGAAGGAATGCTGATGTTGGCGTTCTGGCCGAGCCACTGGCCGCCCACTTTCATTTGGGGCAGCAGGATGGTTTGATGCTGCTGGTTGTCCTGGTTGATGCCGTCCCAGGTGACGGTTTCCGGGCCGAAGCTGAGGTTGCCGGCGTTGTAAAAGACATAATGGGCCACGCTGAGGCTGTCGTCCACGCGCTTTTGGATGAGCTGCTGGGCCGTTTGCAGGACGCCGTAGAGTTCGCCGACACTGAGGTTAAGGTCGTCTTTGACCTTGCTTTCAAACTGGTCCATCACGAAGGCACTGATGCGGTTCTCCTGCCAGCGGAAAAGCAGCAGCAAGGCCAAAACCGGCAAAAGCGCCGAGATGACGGCCAGGCCGGTGACTTTGTGTCGGAGGCGAAGCTTCATGGACAGGCCGGGCGGCTGCGCAGGCGTGCAGCCGCCATGTTGCCGTGGATGAGGGTTTTGGCAAGGCTGGCGTATAAAGTTAAGGAAATCTCCTGGAGGTGCCCATCCCTCTTCGCGAACCTCCGCTGATAACCGTTAGCCGAAAGCTCTAATGGCTTGTCAACCTGGCTAGGGCGCACTAGATCATTTTAAACAACGCTGTAGCCGCAATGGGCAAACCAATGGGCGGCGTCCTGGGCGGTGACTTGGCGCAGGGCGGCGCCGATGGCGGCGAGCAGGTCGGGGTGGGTGCGGGCTTCGACGGCGCGCAGGAGGGCTT
>JBEKZN010000125.1:0-5312 GCA_049509815.1 Opitutales bacterium | reverse complement strand
GCGGGCAAAGACGGCTTCGGCGACGGTGGGGGCGGGGACGCCCATATCGAGCGCGCTGGTGGAGGTCCACTTGCCGGTGCCTTTCTGGCCGGCAGTGTCGAGGACGACGTCCACGAACGGGCGGCCGGTGACGGGGTCTTTTTGCTTGAGGACTTCGGCGGAGATTTCGATGAGGAAGGAGTCGAGGACGCCGGTGTTCCATTTCGTGAGGATGTCGCCGATCGCGGCGGGGGCGAGGCCGAGGAGGCGCTGGAGCAGGTCGTAGGCTTCGCAGATCATCTGCATGTCGCCGTATTCGATGCCGTTGTGGACCATTTTGACGTAATGGCCGGCGCCGTCGGCACCGATGTAGGCGGCGCAGGGAACTCCGCCGACGATGGGCTGGCCGGGAGCGGCGCCGGTGAGGGGCTTGCCGGTTTTGGCGTCCACCTTGGCGGCGACGGCGTTCCAGATGGGTTCGAGTTCCTTGTAGGCCGCGGGGTCGCCACCGGGCATGAGGGACGGGCCGAAGCGGGCGCCTTCCTCGCCGCCGGAGACACCGGAGCCGATGAAGCGCAGGCCCTTGGCCTTGAGGCGTTTTTCGCGGGCGATGGTGTCGTTCCAGTTGGCGTTGCCGCCGTCGATGATGATGTCGCCGGGTTCGAAGAGGGCGGCGAGTTCGTCGATGACGGCCTCGGTGCCGGCGCCGGCCTTGACGAGGATGACGACTTTGCGGGGGCGCTTGAGGGACTGGACGAAATCTTCAAGCTTGGGGAAGCCGACGAGGCCACCGGGGGTGTCGGGGTTTTCGGCGACGAAGGCGGCGGTCTTCGAGGCGGTGCGGTTGAAGACGGAGATGCGGAAGCCGTGGTCGGCGATGTTGAGGGCGAGGTTCTGGCCCATGACGGCGAGGCCGACGAGGCCGATATCGGAGGAGGCAGTAGGCATGGTGGGAAAAGGAGGAAGGGACAGACTAAGCGGCGGGGAAGGGGCGGCAAAAGCTTAAAATGCGAAGTGCAGGCACTCCATTATGGGCAGACGGCCATTTGAGTTGCGCGGGTCGGGTCGCGGGATAGTTTGGGGACATGACGAAATACCCTACCCTGCTGATGGCTTGGTTGATGCTCCTGCTGGCGGGCTGCAGCACGAACCTGATGACCCTGACGCCGTTGCCGACCGCGGCCACGATGACGAGCGATGACAACGGGAAGACGATCACGGTGGCGGTGGGCTCGCCGATCACGGTGACGCTGGCGGCCAATCCGACGACGGGGTACCAGTGGACGGTGCCGACGCTGCAGGACACGCGGGTGGTGAAGTTCGTGTCGTCGAGTTACGCGGGGCCGAGCTCGCCGGCGATGGGCGCGGGCGGGACGGCGACGTTCGTCTTCCAAGCCGCGGGAACGGGCATCTCGGCAGTGCGGCTGGTGTATGCGCGGCCCTTCGCGCCGCAGGACCATCCGTCGTATTTTGCGTTCACGGTGGTGGTGAAGACTCCGCCCAAGCGGGAGTGACGGTGGCGGCGATGGCAGAGGGCGATAATTTTCCCGCTTGCCCGGCGGGAGATGTTTTATCATTCTGTGACCGTCATGCCTAATCCCTATCGAGTATTATCCCTGGACGGCGGAGGCAGCTGGGCGCTGATCCAGGTGCGCGCCCTGCAGGAGCTGTACGGGCCAAACGCGACCGGGCACCAGGTGCTGCAACGGTTCGACCTGGTGGCGGCGAACTCCGGCGGAAGCATCGTGGCGGCGACGCTGGCGGCGGACTGGCCGCTGTCCAAAACGCTGGGCTTCTTTTTGAGCGAGGCGGCGAGAACGTCGATTTTTGTGGAATTGCCGCTGTTGGAGCGCCTCGAGAACTGCGTGCTCGGGCTGGGGCCGCGCTATTCGGCGCCGGCGAAGCTGACAGGCCTGGCAGCGCTGCTGGGCGCCGACGCGGGGGTGACACTGGACCAGTGGCCGGCGCGGGTGGCAGCGAACACGGGGAAACCGGTGAACTTTTTGATCACGGGGTTTGACTACGACCGGCAGCGGGCGGCATTTTTCCGCTCGAACGCAGCGAGCCGCGCGGCGGCGCTGGGCGGCGGACCGGCGCCGCAACTGGCGGAAGCGGTGCATGCGTCGTCCAACGCGCCGGTGAATTATTTCGACCAGCCGGCGGTTTTCCATTCGCCGGCGTTTGCGGGGAAGCGGTACTGGGACGGCGCGATGAGCGGGTTGAACAACCCGGTGTTGGCCGGCGTGGTCGAGGCGCTGGCCAACCAGGATCCGGCCGCGCCGCGCCCGATTGAGGCGTTGAGCCTGGGCACGGCGTCGGTGCAGCTCCCGTTGTCGAGCGGCCCCGCGCAGACGGCGCCGTTATACCAGGTTCCGGCGAGCTCGGGTTTGATCCATGATTTGAAAGAGACGGCGACCACAATCCTCGACGATCCGCCGGACGAGGCGAGTTTCATCGCGCATGTGGCGCTGGGGCAGCCGTTGCCGAACCCGGGCGATGCGCTGCCGGTGAGCGGAAGCGTGGTGCGGATGAGTCCGCTGGTGCAGCCGTTGTTCGACGCCGCGGGCAATCCGCAAATGCCGGTACTGGCGGCCCCGGCCGCGGCTCCCACGATGAGCGCCGCGGAGGTATTTGCGGCGCTAGTGGGCCTGGAGATGGACGCGATCGAGGACGAGCAGGTGCAACTGATCCAGTCGCTGTGCGAGGCGTGGATCGCGGGGAATATTTACAACCAGCCGATTCGGACGGGCGCGAATTTTTCGTGCGAAATCGGGCACCGCTGGTTTGCGGATGCCAAAGCGGCGTGGCTGGCGCGGGCGCCGTAGGATGGTTTGACGCGCGAAATCGCGCCCGGGGGATCAAAGCGTAATGGTCTCGCCGATGGCGGGGAGGTGGAGGGTGACGCCGCCGTGTTTGAAGAGGTTGAAGGCGGCAGCGTGGTCAATTTTGATGGGCGGGAAGGTGTCGTAGTGGACGCCGACGACGTCCTTGACTTTGACCATTTTAGCGAGGCGGAGGGCATCAGCGGGGCCGATGGTAAAGTTGTCGCCAATGGGCAGGACAGCGAAGCGGAGTTTGAATTCGTCGGCAATGAAATCGAAATCGTGGGAGAGGGCGGTGTCGCCGGAGTAGAAGAAGGCGCCTTCGGGATTTTCGACGACGAAACCGCCGGGGTTGCCGCCGTAGGAGCCGTCGGGCAGGCCGCTGGAGTGGATGGCGGGGGTGTATTTGACGCGGCCAAAGGGGAATTGGAAGGAGCCGCCGAGGTTCATGGGGTGGAGGTTTTTGAGGCCCTGTTTGCCGAGCCAGGTGACGACTTCGTAACTGGAGATGACAAGGGCGCCGGTGCGCTGGGCGATGGCGGCGGTGTCAAGGATGTGGTCCGCGTGACCGTGGGAGACGAGGATGAAGTCGGCCTTGATGTCGTCGAGGCGAAGGTGCAGGGCGAGCGGGTTGCCAGTGATGAAGGGGTCGAAGAGGAGGTGATGGCCGGCGGTTTCGACGGCGAAGGTGGCGTGTCCGTAGTAGGTGAGTTTCATGGGAGGAGAGGAAGGATTTTAGGGCAGAAGCCATTGGTGCATCAAGAAAACATCGGTGAGGGAGCGCCAAGTGCAAGCACCGGTCGGAGCGGGGGAATTTTTCCCTTTTCTGATTGAGCGGATGGCGGACGCCTCAGGGTAGGACCGGTTCTGCATGACCCTGGACAATTAGGCGGAAAAAAGACGTTTTGCGGGAAGGGAGAGTTGCCGGAAAGGGTGCGATAGAGATTGCCTCAGCGGTACGATCGGTCTTATTTTTGACGCGGAAAGATACCCCATGAAGAAGCCATTATTTGACAGGATATGCGGGAATGGGATGCGCCTTGCCCTAATGGCGGCGGCCGCGGGGTGGTTAGTCATGTTGCCAGTCAACGGGCAGGTCGCGGTGCTGCCTCCCGGGGCCGACGCGGGGAACGGGCAGTCGCCGACCGGGGCAATCCTGGGATCGACGCTTCCACCGGCAACTTCAGCGCCGACCGTCTATCAACCGGTGTTGACGCAGATTATTTCGGGGGAGGCCGCAGCAGCCCCTGGAGTAATGGCTTTGCCGCCGACGGCTGTGGTTGGGATCGGCGCGGCGACGGGAAATGTGCTGCCGCCGGGAGCAAAGCCGGTTGAGCAAGGCTCGGTTGCGGTGTTGCCACCGGGAGCGCTGCCGGTGGAGGGGGGATTGATTTCCGCGCTGCCGCCCGGGGCAACGAACGACCCGGCAGACATCGTGCAGTCGTCCACGACGAAGACGATGACGTCCGGAAATGCTTCGACCGCCAACAGGATCAAGATACCTGCGCGGATGAATGGAACCTAACTCGAAGGCGCGTGGATGCGATGGCCCGACAGCGGGGTGAGGCCGCCACGGAGCCAGCGAGATCAAGGTAATTGACGTGGTTACGGCTACTGGCCGGCGGCTTTTTCGAGGTGGCCGCCGAACTGGTAGCGCATCGCGGAGCAGACTTTCTCGGCGAAGGTGTGCTCCTGGCGCGAACGGAAGCGGGAGTAGAGGGCGGCGGTGAGGGTCTCGCAAGGAACGGCTTCCTCAATGGCAGCCATGATGGTCCAGCGGCCTTCGCCGGAGTCGCTGACGCGACCGGAGAAGTTGGAAAGGTCGGGGTTTTCGGCGAGGGAGATGGCGGCGAGGTCGAGGAGCCAGGAGCCGACGACGCTGCCGCGGCGCCAGAGTTCGGCGACATCGGCGACGGGGATGTCGTACACGAGGTCGGCGTTCATGCGGGGTGCGGTTTCGGCGTCAACTTCGGCGGGCTTGGAGTCGATGTTGGCGTTTTTGAGGATGTCGAAGCCTTCGGCGAAGGCGGCCATGAGGCCGTATTCGACGCCGTTGTGGACCATTTTGGTGAAGTGGCCGGCGCCGGCGGGGCCGCAGTGGAGGTAGCCGTCCTCGGCGGTGGTGGGCGGGGCTTTTTCGCGGCCGGGGGTGCGCTCAGCGGAGGCGCGGCCGGGGGCGATGGTCTTGAAGATGGGGTCGAGGCGCTGGACGGTTTCTTTTTCGCCGCCGATCATGAGGCAATAGCCGCGTTCGAGGCCCCAGACGCCACCGGAGGTGCCGCAGTCGATGTAGTGGATGCCTTTGGGCTTGAGGGCGGCGGCGCGGCGGCGGTCGTCGCGGAAATAGGAATTGCCGCCGTCGATGATGGTGTCGCCGGAAGCGAAGAGGGGGACGAGCTGCTCGATGACCTTGTCGGTGACGGCGGCGGGGACCATGACCCAGGCGGCGCGGGGAACGGTGAGTTTTTGGGCGAATTCAGCGAGGGTATAAGCGCCGGTGGCGCCTTCCTT
>JBEKZN010000124.1:0-5313 GCA_049509815.1 Opitutales bacterium | reverse complement strand
CGGGGCGGTGTGCGTGCTGGGTTCGGCCACGCCGGCGCTGGAATCGCTGCTCAATGCGCGGCAGGGGCGCTACAAGCTGAACCGGCTGCCGGAGCGGGTGGATGGCCGGGGTTTGCCGGCGATGCGGCTGGTGGACCTGCGGCGCGAGACGATGAAGGCCGGCGGGCCGGTGCTGATCACGCGCGAGCTGGGCGAGGCGCTGCGGGACCGTTTCGAGCGGCGCGAGCAGAGCATATTATTTCTAAACCGGCGCGGTTATTCAACGAGTTTGCAATGCCCGGCGTGCGGATTTGCGGGCAAGTGCGCGCATTGCAGCGTGACACTGACGTACCACCGCTCGGACGAGCGGCTGCGCTGCCATTTGTGCGGACACGAGGAGCCGGCGCCGAAGCGCTGCCCGCAATGCCATTCGGAGAAAATCCGCTGGCAGGGCTTCGGCACGCAGCGGGTGGAGGAGCAGACGCAGCGGCTGATGCCGCGCGCGCGCATCGTGCGGTTGGACGCGGATGCGATGACGAAAAAGCACCTGTACCGGCAAATTTTGGCGGATTTCCGGCGCGGGAAAATCGACGTGCTGGTGGGCACGCAGATGATTGCGAAGGGGCTGGATTTCCCGAACGTCACACTCGTGGGGCTGGTGGACGCGGATTTGTCCCTGCATCAGGCGGATTTTCGCGCGCAGGAGCGGACGTTCCAACTGCTGGTGCAGGTGGCGGGGCGCGCGGGACGGGGCGACCGCGCGGGGGAGGTGATCGTGCAGACGTTCACGCCGCATGCGCCGCCGATCCAGTATGCGCGGCGGTCGGACTTCGACGGTTTTCTCGACGAGGAGCTGGCGCAGCGGCGGGAATACCACTATCCGCCGACGCGGCGGCTTATCCGGCATTTGTTTCGCGGGCGCAATGCGGAGAAGGTGGCGTTTTACGCCGAGCAGTGGGCGAAGCGCGCGGAGGCGGCGTTGAAAAACGTGGCGGAAATCCGCGGGCCGGCGCCGGCGCCGATTGAAAAGATGAAGGATTTTTACCGTTTCCAGGTGTGGTACTTTGTCGGCGGGGTCACGCAGGTGGCGCCGATTTTAAAACGACTGCGGGCGGATTTTCCGCTGGATCCGGGGGTGATTGAAACGCTGGACGTGGACCCGGTGGATTTGAGCTGAGGATTCAAGCCACCTTCGAGCGGGTTTTTTTGTCCACCGGCAGAATTGCCACGATATGTAGAGGGTCAATGATGCTAATGCCCCCCTTTTGGCCTTCAACGACGACGAAAAAACGCCCTACAAAAGCAAATTCCGGATGGGGCACGGGGTATTCCTTGCCATCCGAGGTGCGAATTCGGAAGGGGCCGGCCCCACGCAAACTCTCCTTAATTGTCTCACGATTCATGGCGATAATTTGCACGAAGATGTCCAGAGGGTCAAGCGGCATCAAATACCGTCGCCGTAGTTGACGTAGGCTTCGAGGTCGTCGAGCTGGTGGTCCATGGCGCGGGCGGGTTCGGCGTGGGCGGCGCGGCCGACGATGCGGGCGGGAACGCCGGCGACGGTGGCGTGCGGGGGCACGGGGTGGAGGACGACGGAGTTGGCGCCGATTTTCGCGCCGACGCCGATTTCGATGTTGCCGAGGATTTTCGCACCGGCACCAATGAGGACGCCGGAGCGGATTTTGGGATGGCGGTCGCCCTGCTCCTTGCCGGTGCCGCCGAGGGTGACGGCGTGGAGGATGGAGACGTTGTCCTCGATGACGGAGGTTTCGCCGACGACGAAGCCGGTGGCGTGGTCGAGCAGGATGCCGCTGCCGAGGCGCGCGGCGGGATGGATGTCCACCGCGAAGACCTCGGAGATGAGGCTTTGCAGGTAGAGGGCAAGCTCGGTGCGCCCGGCTTGCCAGAGGTGGTGGGCGAAGCGGTAGCAGGTGAGGGCGTGGAAGCCCTTGAAATAGAGCAGCGGGGTGAGGAGGTTGCGGCAGGCGGGGTCGCGCTCCTTGACGGCCTGGAGGTCGGCGCGGACCTGGCGTCCGATTTCGGGGCTGGCACGGAAGGTTTCGAGAAAGATTTCGTGGAGCTGGCTTTCGGGCGTGGCGTGGTAGGCGAGCTTGCGAGCGAGGCGGGCGCTGAGGGCTTCCTCGAGAGTGCCGCGTCGCAGGATAACCTCCTGGAGCAGGGGTGCCAGGGCAGGCTCGTGCAGGGCCGCGGCCTCGGCGTCACGGCGGATTTGCTCCCAGATTGGATCGGGTGCGGACATGGCGAAAAGGGGTGACTATGGCAGGACGGCGGGGAAGATGCCAGAATGGAGTTGCCGGTGCAGGCGCGGGGGTTAAGGCCGGCGGCCAGCAGACCGTTTTTGACCAACGCTTTACGCAAAAAAGCCGGAGGCGTTTTGACAAAGCCCCGGGGATGAAACAAAATAGGGGTGATGATTGTTTTAAGGAAACCCATCCGTTCAACCCCAAGTTCGCGACACCATGAAAACCTCATTTCGTTCGATGATCCTGCTGGCGGGCTTGCTGGCACTGGCCAGCGTGCCAGTGAACGCACAAGTCAAAACCGGCAGCGCCGCGCCGGACTTCACGCTGCAGGGCAGCGACGGCAAAACGTACAAGCTGTCCGACTTCAAGGGGCAGGTGGTGGTGCTGGAGTGGCTCAACCACGAGTGCCCGATTGATTCACAGCAGTATGCCGCGGGCAACATGCAGGCGGTGCAAAAGGAGGCGAAAGGCAAGGATGTGGTGTGGTTCTCGATCATTTCCTCCGCGCCGGGCGAACAGGGCTATGTGACGCCCGCGCAGGCGAACGAGGACGAGATTTCCTTCAAGGCGGTGCCCACGGCGGTGTTGCTCGACCCGAGCGGCACTGTGGGGCACCTGTACGGCGCCAAGACGACGCCGCACATGTTTCTGATCAACAAGGACGGCGTGCTGGTGTATCAGGGGGCGATGGACAGCATCACGCCGAGATCGCCAGCAGATGTGGCAAAGGCCGACCCGTGGTTCAAGAACGCGATGGAGGCGACGGTGGCGGGCCAGCCGGTGGCCAACGGCACGACGAAGTCGTACGGCTGCTCGATCAAGTACGCGAGCGATTAGGCTGGCCAAATAGTTCAAGGCGGTCTCGACTTCGGATTCCCATGAGCAGCACTGGCCGAACCCCTTTGAGCGAAGCGGAGATCAAGCGCGCGCTGGCTGACTTGCCCGGCTGGGCGGGCACGGGTGAGCGGCTGACGAAGACGTTTCAGTTCAAGTCGTTTCGCGACGCGATGGCGTTAATCGTGCGGCTGGGTTTCGAGGCCGAGCAACTGGACCACCATCCGGAGTTGAGCAACGTCTATAACAAGGTGAGCCTGGCGCTGAACACGCATGACGCGGGCGCCAAGGTGACGGGGATGGACGTCGAGCTGGCGAAGCGGATCGAAAAGGCGCGGGCGGCGCTGGCTTGAGAGTAGGTCGGTTTGGCGCGCGGGTGGCTAGAGGTTGTAAGTGACGGTGCCGAAACTGGAGGAGCTGATGGAGATTTGCGTGGTGGTTTGGTAAATAATGGTGTCGTCGTAATTTTCGTCGGCGGCGGGAGCGATGGAGCGGATATAGCTGTCGGTGCTGGTGCCGACGAGGTCATAGTAACTGGCTTGGGTGACTCCTTTATCGAGCATGTATTGCTGACTGGCGGAGGCGAGCTGGCGGAGGTTATTGGTGGCTTCTTTGACTTGCTGCTGGAGCACGGCATCTTCGGTGGAAGCGGTGTCCTCCGCAGCAGGCTGGGTGGGAGCCATGGGCGGCTCGGGCGGCGGATTTTCGGCGGCGGGTTCCGGTTCCGGCGCAGGCTGGGGCGGCGACACGTCCGTTTGCTCAGGTGCGGGCGGGGCCGGGGTGGCTGCGGCGGGTGGCGACTGCTGCGGAGAGATCGAGGCAACAGCGATTTTGGGCAGCGGGCGCGATTTGTCCCAATAACCGGCCAGCCACAGACCGGCGAGCAGGGCGGCCACGAGCACGAATGCGCCAAGGGCGAGAAGGCCTTTAAGTTTCATGGGGCGATGAAAACAGCGGCGAATCGGGAAAGGGGTGAATCAGAGATTGTAGGTGACGGTGCCGATGCTGGGCGAGCTTACGGAGATTTGCGTGGTGGTTTGATAAATAACGGTGTCGTCGTAATTCTCGCCGGCGACCGGCGTGATCGAGCGGATGTATTTGTCGGTTTGGGTGCCGACAAGGTCGGAGTAGCTCGCGGAGGTGACGCCTTTATCGAGCATGTACTGCTGGCCGGCGGAGGCGAGCTGGCGGAGGTTGTTGGTGACGGCTTTTTCCCGCGACTGGACGCGCACTTTGTCAAAGGCAGGAATGGCCATGGCACTCATCAAGCCCGTGAAGAGGATGGGACCGGCGAGCACGACGGCCTTGTTCGATTGGGGCGCGATGGAGAGGGCGAGGATGCCGTCGGGCAGGTTGACCTGGGCGGAGGCGACGCCGTGAGGGAGGTGTTCGAGATCGCCGAAGGCGGCCTGATCAACCGCTTGCCGGCTGGATGCAGGGAGAGCGGCGAGGCTCTGGTCGTAAACTTGGATGAAGGTGTCGAAGCCTTTTTTGGAAATGTACGAGAGGCCGTTGCCGGTGGTGGGCAGGCCGTCGGTGGCGGCGACGAAATCGTTGGACAGGGCGAGGCGGGGGCCTTGGGCAAAGACGGTGACGTCGGCGAAGGCCGGGTTGGAGACGAGATAGAGGCGGTTGGTTTTGGGATCGGCGAGCAGCTCGGGCTGATAGCTGGCGAACGGGCCGGGCATGGGAGCGGCGGACACGGCGGTTTTGACGCCATTTTTTTCGCCGACGACGCCGAGGGCGGCGAGCAAAGGCTGGAGCTGGGTGAAGAGGTCGGCAAAGCCGTCAAGACTCACCAGAAAATCCACCTGCGGGATGGACTGGCCGTTGGGCAGGGCAATGGTGTGCGCGGGGTCAACGCGCGCGATGACGGCGAGGCGGGTGTCGAGGTGGGCGATAAGCCATTGCCAGGTGACGGTGGTGTTGGGCGCGACGGGCTGCTTGAGTTGGGCCATGACCTTGTCGAGTTGCGCGGGACCGCCGATGGTGTTGACGTAGCCGAGGGCGAGGTCGGCGATGGCCTTGAGGTTGAGGGTGCATTCGCCGGCGAGGTCGGCGTCGATGGGCGCGAGGGAGGGCGTGATGAAGGGGACGGGGTCGCCGCCGAAAACCTGGAGAAGGCCCTGACGGCCGTCGGGCACATAAAGGAAGGCGCGGTTGTGGTGGAGGACGTCGCCGGGCGCCTGCCAGGAGCTGAGGCCGCCGCCGGCGATGCCGTAGAGGCCGAGCTGCT
>JBEKZN010000123.1:0-5317 GCA_049509815.1 Opitutales bacterium | reverse complement strand
AGGAACAGCGCCAGCACGAGTCCGACCTCCATTCCCACGAGGTCAAGCTCACCGAGGAACGCTCCCAGGCCGCCTTCCTCGAGGACAAGGTCCGCACCGAGCACCAGCTCGACATCCGCGAAATCCATTGGACACGCGAACTCTGGCTCGCCGACGAGCAGTTCGAAACCCGCGTCCGCCTCGACGACCTCGACGAGGAGGGCGAAATCGCCCCGCGCCCCAAGCGCCCCCGCGGCGAGCCCGCCGCCGCCGACCTCGCCGCCCTCGAAAATACCGACTGGGAACCCGTCATACGCGAAATCAAGGACCTGCGCGACCGCCTCGCCGGCCTCGGCGCCGTCAACCTCGTCGCCATCGAGGAATACACCGCCCTCAAGGAACGCCACGACTTCCTCAAGACCCAGAGCGACGACCTCTGGAAATCCAAGGAGGAACTCATCAAGGCCATCGACGAAATCAACCAGACCTCCCTCCAGCTCTTCCAGGACACCTTCGAGCAAATCCGCAAAAATTTCCGCTTCACCTTCGAAAAACTCTTCGGCGGCGGCGAGGCCGACCTCCAACTCGTCCAGGCCGAGGACGTCCTCGACAGCGGCGTGGACATCGTCGCCCGCCCCCCCGGCACCAAGCTCCGCAGCCTCAGCCTCCTCTCCGGCGGCCAGAAAACCATGACCGCCCTCGCCCTCCTCTTCGCCATCTACATGGTCAAGCCCAGCCCCTTCTGCGTCCTCGACGAACTCGACGCCCCGCTCGACGACGCCAACATCGGCCGCTTCACCTCCATGCTCCTCGACTTCACCCGCTACTCCCAGTTCCTCGTTGTCACCCACAACAAACGCACCATCGCCGCCGCCCAGACCATCTACGGCGTCACCATGCTCGAACGCGGCGTCACCAAGCTCGTCTCCATGCGCCTCAACCAGGAAGGCGACGCCGTCGCCCACGCCGCCGAAACCCCGCAAACCCACACCGCCTCCGCTCCGCCCGCACCGTCACCCACGGACGCTATTTCGCCCACTTGACCACTAATCGCGTAGCTCCTTTGGAGTTGACTTCTCGGTCTCTATGTAAGACAATGTAAGACATGGAAACGACCCTCTCCAGCAAAGGCCAGGTGGTGCTGCCAGCCGCCGCCCGCAAGCGTCTTCACCTGGTTCCGGGCGAGCGCCTCGATGTCGAACTGCGCGAAGACGGCGTGTTTCTTCGTCCGGCCCGCCATACTGCTGGCTACCGGCTCGAACACCATCCCGATTCCCATTTGCCACGCATGGTAGCCGTCAAGACTCCCGCTCGCAAAGTCACCGCCGCCGAAATCGCCCGCCTCCACGCCGAATTCCTGTGAGGCCCCGCTACCTGTTCGATGTCAATGCGCTCGTCGGCTTGCTCTGGAACGTGCATAGCCTGCACGCTCGCGCCCACGCCTGGTTTGTTCGTGAAAAACCCGCAGTGCTCGGTTGCGCTTTCACGGAGTTGAGTTTTCTGCGCGTCTCCATGGCCGATAAAACCATTGCTGCCAGCTTTGCCGACGCCAGCCACGTACTTGGCGAATTCACCTCCAGCCTCGGCCCGCGTTACCAATTCATTGAGCGCCTTCCTCCGGCCAGCATTCTCGAATCGCAACCCATCTTCAGCCAAAAACAGGTGAGCGACTCCTACCTCTGCGAACTGGCGAAGGTCCACGACGTTCGCCTTGCCACCCTCGACACCGGCATCAAACACCCGCAGGTACTTCTAATCGCGTAGGTTGCGCCACTGGCCCAAGCGATTTCACCCGCCGTGCATCCTGCGGCTGCACGCCCAAAGTTTGACACCCACCCGCCCTTCCTGCATTAACTCCCGTTCGCTTCTGACCGTTCCACCCGATGGCTCTCCTCGTCCAAAAATACGGCGGCACCTCCGTCGGCGACACCGACCGCATCCGCCGCGTCGCCCAGCGCGTCAAGGCCCTGCGCGACGCCGGCCACCAGGTCGTCGTCGTCGTCTCCGCCCGCTCCGGCGTCACCAACGACCTCATCGCCCGCGCCAAGCAGCTCAACCCCTATCCCGACGAGCGGGAAATGGACCTCCTCCTCGCCGTCGGCGAGCAGGAAACCGTCGCCCTCACCGCCATCGCCCTTCAGGCCCTCGGCGTCTCCGCCGTTTCCCGCACCGGCCCCCAGGCCGGCATCATCACCGATTCCGACCACACCCGCGCCCGCATCCTCGACGTCACCGGCGGCGACATCCGGTACCAGCTCGACAACGGCAAAGTCGTCATCGTCGCCGGCTTCCAGGGCGTCGGCCAAAACGGCCAGATCACCACCCTTGGCCGCGGCGGCTCCGACCTCTCCGCCATCGCCCTCGCCTGGGCCCTCAAGGCCGACCTCTGCCAGATCTACACCGACGTCACCGGCGTCTTCACCGCCGACCCCCGCGTCGTCGCCGAAGCCCGCCAGATCGACGTCATCTCCTACGATGAAATGCTCGAGCTCGCCTCCAGCGGCTCCAAGGTCATGCAGGCCCGCAGCGTCGAGTTCGCCCAAAAATATAATGTCGTTTTCGAAGTCCGCTCCAGTTTCACCGACCAACCAGGCACCACCGTGAAAAACGAAGCTCCCAACATGGAACAAACCCTGGTTCGCGGCGTCGCCGTGGACAACAACCAGGCCAAAATCACCCTCAGCGACCTGCCGGACCGCCCCGGCGTCGCCGCCCAGCTCTTCCAGGACCTGGGCTCCGCCGGCGTCGTCGTTGACATGATCATCCAAAACATCGGCAGCGACGGCCATGCCGACCTCTCCTTCACCGTCGCCAAGGAAGACATCCCCCGCGCCGAGGCCACCGTCCGCAAAGTCATCGCCAAGCTCGGCGGTGGCGAGCTCCTCCCCACCGGCGACATCGCCAAAGTCTCCGCCGTCGGCGTCGGCATGCGCACCCATGCCGGCGTCGCCGCCACCTTCTTCGGCGCCCTCGCCGAAGCCGGCGTCAACATCCTCATGATCACCACCTCGGAGATCAAAATCGCCGTCGCCATCGACCCATCCCAGGCCGCCGTCGCCGCCCGCGCCGTCCACTCCGCCTTCAACCTCGGCCAGTCCTGAAAAAATCCGCCCCATCCGGCCTCATGCAGTACCTCTCCACGCGCGGTCGATGTGAGCCCGTCGGGTTCACCGCCGCCGTGGCCGCCGGCCTCGCGCCCGACGGCGGCCTCTTCCTGCCCGCCGAGCTGCCCGACATCCGCCCCTTCCTCCCCCGCTGGTCCAGCCTCGCCTACGCCGACCTCGCCTACGAATTCCTGCGCCTCTTCGCCACCGACCTCCCGGCCGACGAACTGCGCACCATCGTTGACCGCGCCTACGTCCGCTTCGTCCACCCCGACGTCGCCCCGCTCGTCGAACTGCGCGACGGCCTCTGGGTCCTCGAACTCTTCCACGGCCCCACCCTCGCCTTCAAAGACTTCGCTCTCCAACTCCTCGGCGGCCTCTACGCCGCCCAAATTCGCCGCACCAACCAGCCCCTCAACGTCCTCGGCGCCACCTCCGGCGACACCGGTGCCGCCGCCATCCACGGCCTCCTCGGCCTCGACGGCGTTCGCATCTTCATCCTC
Source organism: Opitutales bacterium (assembly GCA_049509815.1). GTDB lineage: Bacteria > Verrucomicrobiota > Verrucomicrobiia > Opitutales > JABDGR01 > CAZDAQ01. The sequence goes on along the minus strand of JBEKZN010000123.1, from coordinate 1,731 downwards.
TACCCGCGCGGCCGTGTGGCCCCGCTTCAGGAACGCCAGATGGCCTGCACTGGCGCGCCCAATGTCTTCCCCATCGCCATCGAAGGCAACTTCGACGACTGCCAGCGCATCGTGAAGGATCTCCTCGGCGACCTCGCCTTCCGCCAAAAACAACACCTCGCCGCCGTCAACTCCATCAACCTCGCCCGCATCCTCACCCAATGCGTGTATTACATCCACGCCTGGCGCCGCCTGCCGCCCGCCGTCCGTGACCACGCCGAATTCATCGTCCCCACCGGCAACTTCGGCAACATCCTCTCCGGCTGGCTCGCCCACAAAATGGGCCTGCCCGCCCGCCGTTTCTGCGTCGCCACCAACCAAAACGACATCCTCTACCGCTTCTTCACCACTGGCCGCTACGAAACCGGCCCCGTCGCCCCCAGCCTCGCCCCCTCGATGGACATCCAGGTCGCCTCCAACTTCGAACGCTTCCTCTACTACGCCGAAAACCGCGACCCCGCCCGCGTCCGCGCCACCATGGAAACCCTCCGCCGCGATGGCCGCTGGAACTTCGACGGCTTCAACCCCGACACCTTCCGCGCCACTCGCGCCAACGACGAGGACATCCGCGAAATCATTGACGACGTTTACGCCTGCTTCCACTACGTCGCCGACCCCCACACGGCCTGCGCCTTCGCCGAAGTGGACCCCGACGCCCCCACCGTCGTCCTCGGCACTGCCCACCCCGCGAAATTCCCCGACACCATCCGCGAAGTCCTCGGCTTCGAACCCACCGCGCCTGCCCTCGAAGCCCTCAAAAACCTCCCCGTCGTCCGCCACGAACTCCCCGCCGACGCCGCCACCGTCCGCGCCTTCCTCGAAGAACACGGCGTGTAGTTGAATAACTCTCCTTTTTTTCTTTTCGTGGCCCTTCGCGGCAAAGCTCTTTCCTTTTTTGTTTTTCTGCGTTTTCTGTGGTTTGATCTCTGTTCCCCTTTCGCGCGCTTCGCGTCTTCGCGGTGAAACTCCTCTCCACCATTTTCCTCCTCGCCTGCCTCTCCCTCGCCGGCTGCGCCACGCCCAAGGGCCCGCCGCCGCTGCCCAAGGACAACGGCGGCGCTGTGGCCCAAGTTCTCCAATGGGCTCCCCTCGGCACTTCCGTCGCGCAAACGCAAACCATCCTCGATCAGCACGGCTTCAACTGCAAACTCACCCCCGCCGACTCCTCCACCGGCGGCTACCTCACCGCCTCGCTCGTCTGGCCGACCGACGACTGGCTTCACACCACCTGGTACTTCACCCTCAAATTCACCGACGACAAACTCTCCTCCGTCAACGTCACCATCACCACCCTCGGTCACGGCGGCAACTACCAGCCCGTCCTGCCCCCCGGCACCAACGCCGCCAATCCTTGACACTTGGCCCTCCCTCGAGTTAAATAGGCTTCTACAAGTGAATCGGCCCTGCCAGAACATCATCTTCAGCAGCGCCCTCCGAATTCGAATTCGGTAGGGGAGGCGGTGCTTGGGTCCGATTCGTTCGGACGGCGCGCTTACCCCAGGTTGGTTCCCCGGCTCTCACCTCGGCGCATGCTTTCGCCGTGTGCCCGCCCACCGCCTTCTCGTCTGAAGGTTGGCCTTTCCCTTTTTCACTTTTCACCTTTTACTTTTCACTTCCGCAATGACCTCTCCCAAACACCGCCCCTCCAAGGACGCCTCCCCGCTCGTCCTCACGTACGACACCACCCTGCGC
>JBEKZN010000122.1:0-5367 GCA_049509815.1 Opitutales bacterium | reverse complement strand
CCGGCAGCACCGCCCGTTGTCTGCTCCGTGCTTATGCTGGATTGACCCTGTTGCGCCCATTTCCAACCCGGTGCAGCAAAACCGTCCGCAGTGGCCAGCCCCTCCGGAATCGAATCTTCGCCTTGCAACGCCGCCACGGACAAGACCGCCACCGACAATGCGGCCTGCTTCGTCGAAAGGCCGCTGCCGTTGTCCAGTGCAGCATCCCACGGGACCCAGTTATCTCCGTCGTCTCCCAGCCCGCTGTTTTCCAGCGTTCCATCCATCATAACATCGTGGCTTGGTATGGGCGAACCCACCAACTCGTCAAACGACGTCGCCGTGCCGGTCGCCCTAGCCGCCATGGCTAGAAATGCCAAAAAAAGCACCGCCGGGGCTGCCCGATGCCATCGGTCAGCCAAAGTAAAACCGAACCTTCCTCTCGCGGCGTTAGTCCCCGCACAACCCAGCCGTAAATTCATATCGGTCGAAAGTTCAGTGCACATCCTATGCCAAGTTTCGCAATTTTTCACGCATAAAATCGTTATTTCCTGTTACGAACATGAAAAAAGAAACGCCGATTTCCGCTCTAGAAACCTGCATCTAACCAATGGAAACCCTGTAAACAACCTAATCTTAACATAGGGAAATACCCTACCGCCTTTCCCTCGGCCGGAAGCTAAGCTAACCACCTCCCTTTCAGCCTGTTATCACATGCCCTTTTCAGCGACCCGTACGCTCTCGCTCATGCCCTTCGCCGCAAAGACTAACCACTTATTGGCCGCAACAGACGGCGACCCGCATCGCGAGCATCGGGCGGAACGTCATCCGATAAGCCCAAGCCAGGTAGAGTTCCAGCGCCAGCACCACTCCGGCCACCGGCAACCCCGAAGGCGCCAGAAATGCATGGAAGGCAATGATATTGACGATGACTGGCGCGATCAACGCCAGCGCCAGCGGCACAAAGAGATTACTCAAAAGCAGTACCCCGACCAGGAACTGTGTACCCATTATCAATGGCAGCATATACCCCGTATTCACCAGCGCGCCAAAAAACGCCGCCGCCCCTTCGGGCATTGTCTTGGGCTGAGGCATAAAATGGAGGAAGCCGTTGAGCCCAAAAATAAAAAACACGAGCCCCAGCAAAATTCGGGCGACGGTGGTCAGGTGGCGGGCAACCGCCTTCATCGGGAATGCTGCGGTTCCGCTTCCATTGGGTGTGTCGTTTGTAGTCATGTGATCTCCTTTAAGCTCTTTTAAGCAATTCCGCAAGCCGCTCCAAGCTTTGCGACCAGCCTTCGTTCATCCCCATCTTCATCATCGCGTCGCGAATCGCCGCCGACACGAAACGCGTGCGCACGGTGAGCCTTGTCCGATCATCCACCGCTTCAAAAATCACCGTCTGCACCATCTCCCCCACGGGATGGGCGTCGCCCCTGCACCAGTCCGGCTTGACCATTTGATTCCACTCATCCGGATGCCCGCTCGTGTCCATTGTCATCACCAGCCGTTCGGGTCTTTCCACTTCGCGAAACACGCCAGCAACCGGATAATCCACCCCTTCGGACGAGCGCATCACGATGCGGTACGCCCCGCCGACCCGCACATCCATTTCGCATACCGGATTCGTAAAGCCGCGCGGCCCCCACCATTTTGCCATGTGCTGCGGCTTCGTCCACGCCTGCCACACCAGTTCCCGCGGTGCGTCAAACACCCGCGAGATCACAAACTCTCTCCTCTCGGACATCGTCTCAGTCAAACGTGCGAGGATCATGGCCCATCCCGCTGCGGCCCGTTCGCGATACTCGGGCAGCACCCCTTCGTGGGTGAGGGTCAACTCGCAGCCAGTGCCGCGCGTCGCAATATCAACCGTTACCCGTGTCACTGCCGTCGAGTATTTTGGGACGGTGAAATCAAAGGCCAGCCGGCGCGGGCGCTCCAGTTCCCGATAGGTTCCGAGATGCTCGACCGCAGTATCCCCGCGCTGTTCCACAATTGCAAATGCCCCGCCCACGCGGGCATCGATCTCGACCCGGATCATTTTTCCATTCGGCGTCGCAAACAACCAGCGGCCCACGGCAGCCGGATCGAGCCACGCGTCAAAAACCTCCTCCGCGCCAGCTTCAAAAACACGCTTAACGACCACCTTTCTGGCCGCCGAATCCCCCGCCGCACTCTGGTCCATCGCGTCGAGCTGCTCCGCTAGCCGGCCCAGGGTCTGATGGCCTCCCTCAATCACGCCAAACTCCTTGGCCACGCGGTCGCGTTCCGTTGCCGACGAAAACACCATGCGTATCGTCACCTTCGTCTTTTCACCCACTTCCTCAAATGTCCAGGTCGCCACAAACTGCACTCCCGTGCCGCCGTTTTTCTCGCGTGCGTGCGCATAGCTGATGCGTTCCGGTCTTACCACTTCGGTAAAAATGCTCTTGTTGGGATAGTCGGCGCCGTCGGGACCGTGCATCACTTGCTTCCAGACCCCGCCCGGCCGCACGTCCATCTCCTCGATGGTTGTGCTGAATCCGCGCGGCCCCCACCACTTCGCCACCTGTGCCGGATCGGTCCACGCCGCCCACACCAGTTCGCGCGGCGCGTCGAAAACCCGGGCGATGACAATCTCCCGCTCCGCCATCGGTTCGTCGGTGTTTTTGGTGCTCATGTTATTTCTCCTTCGCCGGGTTTTTCTTTTTCATCTGTAATTCCTTCAAATAGTCGTCCAGCCGGTCAAAACTCTCCTCCCAATGCCGGCGGTAGTGCTCCACCCAGTCCGACACCTCGTGCAGCGGCTGCGCCTTCAACCGGCAGGGTCGCCACTGGGCCGCGCGGCTGCGCGCAATCAACCCCGCTCGCGCCAGCACCTTCAGGTGCTTGGTCACCGCCGGCAGGCTGATTGTAAAGGGCCGCGCCAGTTCCTTCACGGTGCTGTCTCCTGACGCCAGCCGCGCCAAGATCGCCCGTCGGGTGGGATCCGCGAGGGCCGAAAATGTCAGGCTGAGTTGGTCGGGTGACATGCGCAGAATCGTTGTTTTTGTAATTAACCTAGCGGTTAAATACAAAAGCGCCTTTCTGTCAACCGCCATTTTCGCCGCGGTGTGCGCGCTTGCCGCCGCGCCCTTTCTGGTGAATAGTGCGCCCATGAAGAACGACGTCGTCGAGGTCAGCATCAAAGGCGTGATGCCCACGTCCAACGGCTGCGCCATCTTCCTCGGCAGCCCCGACAAAACTTTCGTCATCTACGTTGACCAGGCCATCGGCAACGCCATTTCGATGACGCTCAACGACGTCAAAAAAGACCGCCCCCTTACTCACGATCTCATCGGCCACATCTTCACCGGCCTCGGCGTCTCCGTTGAACGCATCGTCATCAACGACGTGGACACCGGCACCTTTTTCGCCCGCATCATCCTGAACATGCAAAACGAGCTCGGCCGCAAGGTCATCGAGGTCGATGCCCGCCCCAGCGACTCCATGGTCCTCGCCCTCCAGGCCAAGAAACCCATCCTCGTCGCCAAAAAAGTCCTCGATTCCGTCGAAGACATGACCGAAATCCTCGAGCGCATTCTCAAGCAGCAGAACTGATGACCGCTCCCGCTCACCCGGGCCTGGCCGCCCTCCCCGCCGTGCTCGAGCCCGGCCTGCCGGCCACCGCGCTTGCCCCGATGCAGGACGTCACCACGCTGCCGTTCATGCGTGTCATTGCCCGCCGCGGCGCACCCGACTGGTTCTTCACTGAATACTTTCGCGTCCACGAAACTTCCCGCCTCGAGCCCCACATCCTCTCCAGCATTACCGAAAACGACACCGGCCGCCCCGTCTTCGCCCAGCTCATCGGCGAACATCTTCCGGACCTCGCCCGCACCGTCCGCGATCTCGTCAAGCACCCCGTCGCCGGCATCGACCTCAACCTCGGCTGCCCCGCTCCCAAGGTTTACCGCAAAAACGTCGGCGGCGGCCTCCTGCGCGATCCCGCCCGCGTGGACGAAATCCTCGCCCTGCTCCGCGCCGAATGCCACGGCCGCTTCACCGTCAAAATGCGCCTCGGCTTCGACTCCCGCGATCACTTCCCCGCCCTGCTCGACTCCGTCAACCGCCATCGCGCCGACCTCCTCAGCGTCCATGGCCGTACGGTCAAGGAAATGTACCACGCCGAAGTCCACTACGACGGCATCCGCGAAGCCGTCCAGCGCATCCACTGTCCTGTGCTCGCCAACGGCAACGTCACCTCCGCCGCCAAGGCCCGCTGGGTTCTGGCCGAAACCGGCGCCGCGGGCGTCATGGTGGGCCGCGCTGCCATCCGCAACCCCTGGATCTTCCGCCAAATCCGCGAGCTCCTCGCCGGCCGCCCCGTCTTTCAACCCACCCTTGCCGACGTCCGCGCCTACGTCGCCGAACTCGTCCCCGCCACCGATTACCCCGGCCTGCCCTCCCGCCAGCACGCCGGCCGCCTCAAAAAATTCCTCAACTTCGTCGGCCCGTCCGTGGACCCCGCCGGCCAGTTCCTTTACGACATGCGCCGCGCCGAAACGGTGGACGCCCTCCTCGCCGTCTGCGACCGCTTCCTGCAAGACGACGGCCACGCCGGCGAACCCTTTCCCGACGAACCCTACCCCGGTCTCGTCGCCCGTCCCAACCAGGAAGAAGCTGTCGCCGCCGAGCCCGCCGCCTGCGCGCTGTACGACTAAAACGGGCGGCGCCGGGGATAGGACCCGACGCCGCTTGGAAGCCCTTATGCCGCTCTTGGGAACGGCAAGGGCAGTTGGCCGCAAGGGTCGTCAACATGAATGACGAATACCTTCGCCTTGCGCGGGTAGAGGTATCTCTTCAACCGATGGCTCCAAACCCTCGGCGTGAAGATAATACGCCCACCACAACGCTTACAGATATAAGTCTGCACTGCGATGCTCTCACTTTCTAAGCATCCGTTGTTGACGGTTATCTCGGATGAGCGTATTCTACGCATGTTGACCCCGAAAATAGCCGTGCCCCTCACGGGATGCACGCTAGGGGAAAATGGCCTCCCGCCCCGTATGGCCGTCGTTGAAGACTTTAACCATACGGGGCGGTGCTTTTTATGTCATCGCGCTGGTCGCGGGCGGCCGGCCCGTCTTGCGCTTTAGGTTATGCCCATAAAATCGATGCGGGTGCCTTTCGGGGAAAATTAGATCTTTAGCCAAGCAAATCCGGTTCAGAAACGATCAACTGAAAAGAAAGCCACTTTTGAATGCGTTCTAATTCCGCTTTTGAAATTTGCGAAGGTGCATAAATCACAATTCGCCTTTTCGTTTTGGAATCAAGGGTAAGAGCGTGCTTTTCCAAATCAGGGTCATTGTCCTCATCGGTGATGTCCTTCAGCTTGTCTACGGAGTGCGGCGCCTCAAGTGCTGCGGT
>JBEKZN010000121.1:0-5375 GCA_049509815.1 Opitutales bacterium | reverse complement strand
CTGGAACAGTTTGCGACGCTGCTGCACCGGCGGCTGCGGCTGTTCTTCCGCGATTTGGGTTACCTTTCATTGATGCTGGCGATAACCTTCGGGTTTCCGATGCTGGTGGTGATCTTCGCGCTGAAGGGGCTGCCGCAGATTTCGTCGCCCGCGCTGGAAGACCAGGGCGGCACGCCCGAGGCGATGCGCATGATGATCGCGTACGGGAAGGAAGCGTTGAAGACCTCATCGCTGGTGACGGGCCTGATCATGTTCCAGGTGATTTTGCTGACGCTGATGGGCGCGAACAACGGCGCGCGGGAAATCGCGGCGGAGCGGCTGCTGTACGAGAAGGAGCGTCTGACGGGCCTGCGGCCCTCGGCGTACACGATGTCGAAGCTGGTTTTCACGGGATTGCTGGCGGCGTTCCAGGGGATTTGGATGACGGCGTTTGTGAAAGTGATCTGCGCGTTTCCGGGACCGTGGGACATCCAGACGGGGATGTTCATGCTGGCGTGCGTGGCGATGACGTGGGTGTGTCTGGCGTTTTCGGCGCTGATGACCTCGGCGGAGAAGGCTTCGACGCTGTCGATCTATTTGGTGGGGTTCCAACTGCCGCTGTCGGGCGTGGTGCTGGCGCTGCCGAGCTACCTGGTGTGGGTGTGCCGGCCGTTCATCAACGCGTACTGGGGCTGGGCGGGTTATTTTTCCTCGATGGAGCAGACGCGTTTCTATGACGCCTACACGTACACGAACCCGGACACGTTGATTGCGAGTTCGTTGGTTGCGGCGTTCGTGCTGGGGCTGCACGCGCTGGGCGGGGCGGCGCTGGTGTTCTGGGGCTGCCGCCAGCGGCGGTGGAATGCGTGATGGGGAGGGTGAAAAGTGAAGGGTGAAAGATGAAAAAGGGAATAAGAATCGAACAGAAGAAAACCAAGGGAGCGAAAGTGAAGGGGGTGGGAGAAACGGAAAAATCGGGGCGGCCGGATTCGAACCGGCGACCTCTTGGTCCCAAACCAAGCGCGATACCAGGCTTCGCTACGCCCCGAAAAAAACCAACAGGCCCATCCGCCGCAACGGCGGGATGAGCAACCAAAGGCGAAGTATCAACCGCGGGGCGGCCTTTGTCGAGCACGTCGTTGGCAGCGGACGCCGAAAGGCGGTGCGGCCAATCGCGCCGCGCTCAGGATTTGCCGACGACCAGAATGGTGAACGAGCCGGGCACCATGGCGCCGCCGCGGCCACCGCGGTAGCGCTGGCCCGGGCCGGGCGGCGGAGGCGGGGGCGTGGCGGTGGCCACGTTGGCGGTGGTGTTGGAAGCGGCGGGAGTGGCTGCGGGAGCCGCGGTGGTGTTGGAGGCGGGAGTGGCGGCGGATGCGGTCGCCGCCGGAGCCGCAGGGGGAGTCGGGGGACGGGCCATGCGCTCGGCGGTGACGAGGTAGATCTGGTTGGTTTTGGTGTCGAGGGTCGAGGTGCGTGCGCCGGATTTGGTTTTGACGTTCTGCTCGACAACGAAATCGGTGGGGCTGTTTTCCTTGATGACGGTCAGCGTGCCGTCGCCCTGGGAGCTGAAGGCCTCGAGGGTGTTCGGATTAAATTCGGCGGCGTCGACGCCGGTGCCGATGGGCAGGGCGGTGATGATTTTGCCGGTGTCGGCGTTGAGGATGACCATGGTGGCCGGGTCGTGGCAGGCGGCGAAGAGGATGCGATTCTTGGCGTCCATGGCGAGACCGCCGGGGCCGCCGCCTTGGCTGCTGATGTCGTAATTGCCGGTGAGCTTGAAGGCGGTGGCATCAACGACGGCGATGGCGTCCTGGTCTTCGAGGTCAATGTAGACGTGGCCCTGGCCGTCGCTGGCGGCTTGCTCGGGCTGGCCGCCGAGGTCGAGGGTGCCGACGACGTTGCCGCTGATGGCATCAATGGCGGTGACGTTGGGTGTGCGGTGACTGAGGATATAAACGCGTTCGGTGGCGGGTTCAAAGAGGATGCCGTCGGGGCTGCCGTTGACGGGGATGGTTTTGATGGTGGCGAGGGTCTTGGTGTCCCACATGACGACGGGGTTACTGCTGCAAAAGGCGTGGCCGGACTTGGTGTCGGTTGCGACGCCGTGAACGCTGGTGGTGTTGGAGATGTTTCCGAGGGGAGCGAGGGAATCGAGGTCGTAAACGTCCACGCGGTTACTGCGGGGGATGTAAAGCTGGCGGGTGTCGGTGTCGGCGAAGACGTAATCCCAATTGCCCATACCACCGACTTTGTCGGTGTTGAGGACCTTATAGGGGCCGGTTGAGGCGGCAGCAGGCGCAGGAGCCGTGGTCGTGTTTTGGGCCGAGGCGACGGAAGCGAGCAGCGCGATGCCGACGGTGATGACGAGACGGGAAAGGGGCGTGAGGTATTTCATGGAAGGGTTAATCTAGCAGGGGAATGATTATGGGTGGATTACGGGAGGTCAGGAAGAAAGGGGTGGGATGAAGTAAATAGGGCATGATGCAGGGTTATTTGCGGAGTTTGGAGCGCGGTTCATCCGAACTCAAGTCCGTGTGCTCGGCGAGCCAGCGTTCGCAGGCTTGGCGGAGGCGGGGGAGACGGGCGGCATCGGCGGGCGGCAGGCGGGCAGCGTCAGCGGCGGGCTTGCGGAGGATGGTGAGGACGAGTTCGCGGTCCTCGGGCGCAAGGAGGGCGAGCCATTGTTCGCGGGCGGCGTAGCCTTCGGTGGTGGCGAGGAGGAAGAGGGCCTTGAGGTGCACGGCATCGGGCGGCGCGCCGTCCTCGAGCGCGCCGAAGGCTTGGCGGCAGAGAGAAAAAACGGGCGCGCAGGTTTCGAAGTGCATAGCGTGGCGGGCGACGAGGCTGGCGAGGGACGAGGCGGCGGTGAGCGCGGGGTAGCGGCGGCCCAGGCCGGCGTGACGGCGCAGGACTTTGTATTCGCGCACAAAATAAACCGCGCCGTGGGCGGCGCCGGGCGCGGGCGCTTCGAGCACAACGGCAGCGTGGTCGAACAGGTCGGGGCGGGTTGAGGCGGGGGACCTGGCGCTTTTGGCGGGCGAATCGCGCAGCATGGCTTTGAGCAGGCCCGGCGCGGGCGTGAGGAGGGTCAGGCGCAGGTGGTTTTCCCCGGCTGGCGTGCGATCGAGCACGAGACCTTCGGCCTCAAGCAGGCGGGACATGGCACAAATGCGAAATTAAGAATTCAAAATTCAAAATTAAAGACCAAAGAATTTTGCACGAATGGACACGAAGGAAGGCGAATGGACACGGATAAAGAGGAAAGAGTTGTCAGACAGAATTAACAGAATGAGCAGGACGGAAAAGTGGTGAAGCGTTAAAGCGATGATGCGCGCAGCGATTTTTAGCCGGCGGGCGGTGGGATTTGAGCGGGGGCGCTGGCGGCGGACGGCTGGCTGAGCGAGACCGGTCCGTTCAGGCCGTGGCGCGGAGAATGGACCGGCACGACTGCGCCGCCGGAAATGATGAGCTTCATGCCGTCGCCCACGGACATTTCGAGTTCGATGATTTCATCCTGCGGGCAGACGATGAGGAAACCGCTGGTGGGGTTGGGGGTGGTGGGTATGAAGACGTTGATGACGTGTTTGGCGGTGCGCTGCTGCAACTCGCCCTGCGCGGTGCTGGTGATGAAGCCGACGGCGTAGGCGCCCCGGCGCGGAAACTCAATGAGCACCACTTTTTGAAAGACGGCCTTTTGCTGGTGGCGGAAGGTGTCCACGATCTGCTTAGTGGTGCGGTACACGAGGCCGATGAAGGGCACGCGCAGCATGATGTTTTCCGCCTGGCGCACCAGCCAGTTGCCCAGCAGGTAGTGCGAGGCGTAGCCGAGCGCGGTGATGAGCACGACCACGATGAGCGTGGACACGACGCTGACGGCGAAGCTGGTCGTGGCCTTGGGAGCGGGGCCAATGAACCAGCCGAAGAAAATTTTGCCGGCGGGGTCGCCTATCGAGGTGATGAGGAAATTGACGACGAAGACCGAGACGCCCAAGGGCGCGAGGAGGAAAAGACCGGTGATGAAGGCGTTGCGCATGGACCGCAGGAAGCTGGGCGGCAGCGGGGGCGGCTCGGCGCTGGCGGCGCTGTTGGCGGTGGGCTCGGTGGTCATGGCGAATCGTCGGCTACAGGCAACACGGTTGGCGGGCCGGAGGCAAAGGAAACCGTCAGCGCAAGCGGAAATCGGGCCAGGCGCGGGCGCGTTCAATCGCGGCGAGCAGGCGGCGCTCGGCTCGGCGCATAGCACGGCGGCCCGCGAGAGTGAGATCGTCGAGCCCGGCGAGGTGCAGCCAGCCGTGCACGAGATAAAGGGTCAGTTCGCGCGCGAAGAGCCGACGGCGGCGGGCGGCTTCAGCAACGGCGCGGTCCACGGAGACGCAGATTTCACCGGCGAGGCCGGCGTCGATGTCGCCGGGGAAAGTGATGACATCGGTGGGCGCGGGGTCGGCGAGGAACTGGTCGTGGAGCTGCGCAAGGGCGACATCGGTGAGAAACGCGAGGGACAGTTCACCGGGAGGCGGGTGCGGACCGGGTTGAGCCTCCATAACCTGCAAGCATTTTTCGAGCGCGGATTTGGCGAAGCGCAGGCGCGGATGACGGCGGCTGGCGGCCCAGACACGCGGCGGGCGGAGGGGACTTTTTGCGGGCATGAAGGAGATGGAAGATGAAAAAGATTCACCGCAAAGGCGCAAAGTGGGCCAAGAGGAGATGCAGAAAGCGGAAGCCGGAAGTCGGAAGGGAGTCCATGGTAAACACCACTTGGCAATGGATGCGAGGGGAGTTAAAAGCACGATCCAAGCCTCCACGATTCCGAACCAACGCACGGAGGCTGGCGTCCGCCGTAAAAAATCAAGCCGGGGAAGACGAGGGGCGGATGCTGGCGACCGCAGTGATGGGCTTGGCGGATGGCTTGGGCGCAGGCGCGGGAGTCACAGGCGCGGGGGCGGCTTCGCGCGGTTTGTCCGCGCCGCCGGCATCACCCGGGCTGCCGGGGTACTGGACGCGGGAGTGCAGCATGTTGAGGAGGGTGAGGTTGAAGCTCTGCTTGATCTTTTTCAGTTCCTGAATGGTGATGGGGCTGTCGTCGAGTTGGTGGTCTTCGATGCGGTCGTTGAAGAGCGACTCGACGAGTTCCTCGATGGCCTGGGGCGTGATTTTGCGCAGGGAGCGCGAGGCGGCCTCGACGCAATCGGCCAGGGCGATGACGGCGGATTCCTTGAAGCGCGGCTTGGGGCCGTCGTAGCGGTAGAACGACTCGTCGGGCGGCGCTTCGTCGAGGTCGGCGGCGGGCGCGGGCGCGACGGGGATGGGCGAGGGGGTGTCCTTGCCGTGGCCGACGCGCTGATTGGGGAAGGGCACGGGCATGAGCGAGCGCTGCTGGCGGGAGGCCTTGTGGA
>JBEKZN010000120.1:0-5435 GCA_049509815.1 Opitutales bacterium | reverse complement strand
CGCCAGCGAACGCGCTTCGCCGCCTTCCGTCCACGCCTCCGTGTCGTCAATCCCACCGTGAAAAATCTTCCCCGTTCGCATTGTCACGTAACCCTGCTGCTTGAACCACTTCGGCAGGCTCACATATTCCGGATGCAAGTCCCCGAACCACGTCCGGTTCCCATAGACCCCCGTGTGGATCACCTGTTGCCCCGTCAGCATCGACGACCGTGCCGGGCAGCACAGCGGATACTGGCAATAGCCCCGCTCAAACATCACCCCCGCCGCCGCCAGCGCGCTCAAATTCGGCGTATGCACCAGCGTGTTTCCAAACGGGTTCAATTCCGGTCGCATGTCGTCCGCCATCAGAAACAGCACATTGTACTTCGGCGCGCTCCCGGTCTTCGATGCCGTCACCACCGCCGGTGCGTCCGCGGCGCTCAGCCGACTCAACCGCATAAACGCCGTGCCCGCGCCCAGTGCCGCCGCGCCTTTTAAAATGTCCCGTCGAGATGGTTTTCCTCTACGCATGGGGTATTCTCCTGCAATTCCGATCCTCTGAAACATTATTGCAGTGACTTGGACTAAAGAGGCGCAGGGAAGCCTCATTATTCCCGGAACCTCGCGCCCGTCAACCCCTCCCTAACTCCCCCATCCCCCTCGGGTTTGTCGCATTCGCCCTGAAGTTTTCCGTCTTCCATTTTGCATTTTTCATTCTTATTTCATAATTCCTCCCCATGCCCCACCCTACCCCTGACATCTTCGACGTCGTTGATGAACACGATCGCGTCCTCCACCAGGAAACCCGCGCCGAAGTCCATCGCCGCCGCCTGCTCCACCGCGCCGTCCACATCCTCGTCTTCAACTCCCCCGGCCAAGTTTACCTCCAGCGCCGCTCCCTCATCAAGGACACCTTCCCGGGCCGCTGGACCACCTCCTGCTCCGGCCATGTGGACGCCGGCGAAACCTACGACTACGCCGCCCTCCGCGAACTCACCGAGGAACTCGGCCTCCACCCCGCACCCTCCGCCATTCACCCGTTCTTCAAACATCCCCCCTGCCGCTCCACCGGCTGGGAATTCATCTGGATCTACTCCCTCACCACCGACGCCCCCATCACCCCCGACCCCGCGGAAGTTTCCGAAGGCCGCTGGCTCCCCACCCCCGAACTCACCGCCTGGATGGCCGCCGAACCTCGCGCCTTCACCCCTTCCTTCCTCCTCGTCTGGAAACTCTGGCTCGAAAAACACCCCGCCTGAATCATTTCTTGCGCCATTTTCTTGTCCCATCTTCGCCCCTTGCGCCCCCGGCCAAATTCCCTATCTTTATTGGTCTTCACGTACACTCATCCTCCCTGACCGCTTCCGCCATGGACAACTCCTTCCGCACCTCCAACCCCGCCCTCCTCGGCGACACCTTCGACCGCTCCGCCATGGGCCCGGTGATGACCCTTCAGGGCACCATCAATAAAACCGGCCTGCTCCTGCTCTTCGTCATCGCCGGCGCCGTCACCACCTGGGACCTCGCCGTCAAGCAGGACCCTCTCGTCAACATCCTCCTCGGCGTCGGCGTCTTCGGCGGCATGATTGTCGCGTTCGTCACCATCTTCAAAAAGGAATGGTCTCCCGTCACCGCGCCCATCTACGCCATCCTCGAGGGCCTCGCCCTTGGCGGCATCTCCAGCATCATCAACCTGAAATACCCCGGCATCGCCATCGAAGCCGTCTCCCTCACCTTCGGCGTCTTCGTCATCATGCTCGCGCTGTACTGGACCCGTATTGTGCGCGCCACGCCCCTCTTCGTCCGCGGCGTCATCGCCGCCACCGGCGCCATCATGCTCGTTTACGTCGTCAACCTCGTCCTCGGCTTCTTCGGCTCCCAAATCCCCTTCATCAACTCCGCCGGCAACATCGGCATCGGCTTCAGCATCTTCGTCGTCGTCATCGCCGCCTTCAACCTCGTGATCGATTTCGCCTTCATCGAACAAGGCGCCCGCGAAGGCTCCCCCCGCTACATGGAATGGTACGGCGCCTTCGCCCTCCTCGTCACCCTGGTCTGGCTTTACCTCGAAATCCTCCGCCTCCTCGCCAAACTCAACAGCCGGCAAAACTAGCCCGCTGCTCGGTTCCTCCCCTCCGTTTCGCGGCGTTCTTTGCGTGATTCATTCTTCCTTCGTGTCCATTCGCCTCCTCATTCGTGTCCATTCGTGGTTAAATTTTTACCCCCTCCCCCGTGAAACCCCTCCGCATCGGCCTCATCGGCGATTTTGACCTCAACAAACCCGCCCACCGCGCCATCCCCCACGCCCTCAACCTCGCGGCCAAAACCCTCCCCGACTGCCCCATCGAAGTCACCTGGCTCGCCACCTCTCCGCTCGCGCGCGACGCCTCCCGCCACCTCGCCCCCTATGCCGGCCTCTGGTGCGTTCCCGGCAGCCCCTACACCAGCTTCCAGGGCGCCATCTCCGCCATCCAGTACGCCCGCGAAAAAGCCGTCCCCTTCCTCGGCACCTGCGGCGGCTTCCAGCACGCCATCCTCGAATACGCCCGCCACCCCCTCCACCTCCACGACGCCGAACACGCCGAAACCAACCCCAACGCCATCTTCCCCCTCATCTCCCGCCTGCCCTGCGCCCTTCAGCGCGAAGACCACATCCGCCTCGCCGACGGCTCCCGCATCCGCGAAATCTACCACCTCCCCGAAGTCCGCGAACCCTACCACTGCGGCTACGGCCTGCCCCGCACCCAGGAAGGCTGGTTCAAAAACACCCCCCTGCGCTTCACCGGCCGCGACCGCGCCAACGAAGCCCGCGTCTTCGAACTCGACCACCACCCCTTCTTCTTCGGCACCCTCTACCAACCCGAACGCTCCGCCCTCAAAGGCCACACCCACCCCCTCGTCATTGCCTTTCTCCAGGCCATCCTTTCCCGTCAACCAACGTAACCATCGCCCATCTGCTTTGCGCCTTTGCGCGGAAAATTCTCTTCTTTGCCTTTTTCGTGTCCCTTCGTGTTCTTTCGTGGTCAACCCTCTCTTTCCTTTCTCTCCTCTTCTTTGCGCTCTCCGCGTCCTCCGCGGTAAACCTCTTTTCTAATCTGCGCTCCTCTGCACAATCCGCGGTTTCTCTCCTATCCAACCGCAAACCGTAAACTGTAAACAGATTTTACACCACCCCCACCGTCGCCCGAAACTGCTCAAAACTCTCCGGCGGAATCTCCATTAAAAACCGGCTCGCCTGCAACGCCGTCGGCGGCCCGCCCTGCATCGTCACCCGCGGAAACAACACGTTTAACTCGTCCCGCGCCCGCGTCGCCCCCACGTAAAACAGCCGGCGCTCCTCCTCGACATTTCCCTCCTCGATCGCCCGGTTCAGCGGCAGCAGCCCGTCCGCCACCCCGATCAAAAACACCACCGGGAACTCCAGCCCCTTCGCCTGGTGGATCGTCGTCAGCCGCACTGTGTCCGCGTTCGCCTCGACCGACCGGTCCCCCGTCTCCGAATTCAACAGCACCAGTTGCGCCAGCAGCTCGTTCATGTCCCCGAACCGCTGCGCAAACCCGATCAGGCTCTCCAAGTCCTCCCGCCGCGTCTGCCAGTTGTCGTGCAAATTCCTCAAGTAATCCCCGTACCAGCCCTCGATCGCCAGCTTCACCACCTCCGCCGGCTTCGTCGGCTGCACCCCGCCCAGCCGCTTGAACGCCCGCTCCGCCGCTCGGCGCGCCTGCGCATTCTTGTTTTCTCCTCTTCCAGCTTCCAGCTTCTGATCTCCAGTTTCTTCCGCCGCAAACAACGCCCCCTGCTCCGTACTCTTCTCTTCCATCTTCCCTTTTCCCTCTTCTATTTCTTGTCCCTCTGGATGCAACTGCTCGACTCCCGCCGCCGCCAGCGCCTCCTCCAAGTTCTGTAACGTCAGCGCCAAGTCGTTGAAATCCCCTCGGCTTTCCTCCGGCACCTTCGCCAGCACCGCCGGCAGCGTCAACGCCTGGATCACCGACTTTTTTTCCCGCCGCGCCGTTTCTCCCGCCGCCGCGATCACCGCGTCCGCCTTCTTCGGCCCCACCCCCGGCAGCAATTCCGCCAGCCGCCGGAACGCCACCGTGTCCCGCGGATTGTGCGCGAACCGCAGGTGCGCCACGAGGTCCCGAATATGCGCCTGCTCGAAAAACCGCACCCCGCTTGTGATCGTGAACGGCACCGCCGCCCGCGACAGCTCCAGTTGCAAATCCATCGCCTGGTAGTGCGCCCGGTACAGCACCGCGATGTCGTGCAGCGCCACCCCCTCGTTCTCGTGCAGCTCGCGGATGCGCCGGATCACGAATTGCGCCTGCTGCCGCGTGTCCACCGCGGCGATCACCACCGGCTTGCGCTTCGGCTCGCGCGACGCCCGCAGCCGTTTCCGGTACCCCTCCGTGTCCGGCTGGTTGTCCAAAATCCCGTTCGCAAACTCCAGAATCTCCGGCGTGCTCCGGTAGTTCGTCTCGATTTTGTAAATGGTCGTCCCCGGATGCCGCTCCGGAAATCCCCGGATGTTGTCGAAGTTCGCCCCGCGCCAGGTGTAGATGCACTGCGCATCGTCCCCCACCGCCATCACCTGGTGCTCCGCCGCCAGCAAATCCACGATCTCCGCCTGCAGCTTGTTCGTGTCCTGGTACTCGTCCACCAGGATGTGCTTGAACCGCCCCTGGTAATGCCGCCGCGCCGCCTCGTCCTTCTGCAACGCCACCAGCCAGTACTCCAGCAAGTCGTCGTAGTCCGCCACCTGCTTTTCCTTCTTCGCCTGCTGGTAGCCGTCGAAAAACCCCTGCAGCGTCGGGCGCAGCTCATCCAGCCACGGATGTTTCTCCGCAATCACCGCCTCCAGATTCTGCCGCGTGTTCCGCGCGTACGAAAAAATATTATGAATCACCGACGGCTTCGGATGCTCCTTGTGCTTCGTGAACTTCGGGTCCCGCGCCCGGATCACCTCGCCCAGCAGCCCCTCCGCGTCCCCCTCGTCCATGATCGTGAAATTCCGCCCCAGCCCCGCCGCCTCCCCGTGCCGCCGCAAAAACCGCTGCCCCACGCTGTGGAACGTCCCGCCCCAGAACTTTCCCCGCGGCGCCCCCGTCAGGTCCTCCACCCGCCCCAGCATCTCCTTCGCCGCCTTGTTCGTGAACGTCAGCAACAGCAGCTCCCACGGCGCCACCCCCTGGTGCAGCAGCCACGCCACCCGGTACGTCAGCGTCCGCGTCTTGCCCGACCCCGCGCCCGCCAGCACCAGCGCCGGCCCCGGCGGCGCCGTCACCGCCGCATACTGGTCGTCATTCAACGCCCCCCGAAAATCAATCGGCGCCAGCCCCGCTCCCGCCGGACCGTCCGCCAGCTTCTCCCAAAATTCGCTCATCCCCGCATCCTTCCCGTCCCCCCGCCAAACCGCAAACCGTAAACCGCCCGCCCCAAACTTATTTCCCCCGCGC
>JBEKZN010000012.1:0-12207 GCA_049509815.1 Opitutales bacterium | reverse complement strand
CTGCCTTGCGCGCATTGCCGCCCGCCGAGCCTTGGCCAATGTCCGCGTGAAAATTCTTCGCTGCCGATTCACATGACTCCATCCGGGCCCTTGACCAATCACCTCGCATTGCCGCGTGGCCGTGTGGTGATCTTGCGCGCGGACCGCCTCGGCGACCTGATTTTGACTACGCCGTTGGTGCGGGCCCTGGCCGACGCCCATTGGCAGGTCTCAGTGGTTTGCCGCCGTGATTTTCTTCCGGTATTGGAAAATAATCCCCATGTCGCCGCCGCGCACGGCCTCGAAGATCTCTGCCCGCGCTGGCCCCGCGGCTGGTGGCAGCTGTCCCGGCACCTGCGCCGCGCTCGTTACGACGCCATCCTGATTCCCCAGGCCGCGCCCCCGGCCCTGGCCTGGGCTTCCGCCTGCTCCGGCATCCCGCTTCGCATCGTCTTGTACGGCGGCAAATGGGCCTCGCTGACCCTCCACCAACGCGTGCCCGCGAATGACGCCCACAGCTCGGAACACTACGCGCGGCAAGTCCTTTCCCTCGCCGGCATGCTGGGCATATCTGCGGAAAACGCTCGCCCGGAAATTTTTCTGCGTGAATCCGAATTGGCCGCGATGCGCCAAAACTTGCGCGACCGCTTCGGCGAGCCGGGCCGGCCTCTGGTCGTGCTGCACGCGGGCGGCGGCCACTTGCGTCCCGGTCAGCGCAGCAGTGCCTGCAATCTCCCCGTTGATGAATATGCCCGGCTGACCGGCCTCCTGTTGGAAGCCACGGACTGCCGCGTGGTCATCACCGGCAACCAATCGGAAGCCGCCCAATTGGAGCCCGCCTGGGCCGCCTGGCGCAATCACCCGCGCTGCTGGTACGCCGTGGGCGCATTCGCCCTGCGCGAGTTCGCCGCCCTCCTTCAACAGGCGGATTTGACCATCGTCGGCAGCACCGGCCCGCTGCACTTGGCCAGCGCAGTCGGCGCAACGACCTTAAGCCCATTTTGTTCCGCCCTCGGCGACAACGCCGCCACCTGGGGCAATCAAGGCGGCATCGGCCATGTCGTCGAACGCTCGCCCGCCACCTGCCCCCGCCGGCTCGGTCAATCCTGGGCCTGCGGCGATTTTCAAGGCGAGATCACGGCCTCCCATCTGTTCGAGCGAGCGAACGGCATTCTGAAAAACGTCACTCCGCGCGCCGACCACCTACCCCTTTAAGGGTCGCTCACACTCCTGCAACAAAACCATGCGCTTGGCTTTTTTATGCTCAGGACTCGAACCGGGCCGCGATGGCATCGGCGATTTCACCCGGACCCTCGCCGCGGCTTGCGCCGCCGCCGGCCATGAAATCCGCCTCGCCGCCGTGCGCGATCCTTTCCTCGCTGGAAAAAACCAGCCGACTCCAATCCCAAATTCCACCGAGCCTCGTTTTCTCGACATCTTCCGCAATCCCGATGAAAGCCGTGCCCTCGCTTCGTGGTTGCGCGATTTCCAGCCCGATTGGACCAGCGTGCAATTCACGCCCTTCGGCTTTCACCCGCGCGGCCTTGGTGGAGGGCGCGCCGCTCACCTGCGTTCCCTCGTCGCGCCGAAATCCCGTCGTCACCTCATGCTGCACGAAATCTGGCTGCAACCCGGCTCGGACGGCTTGTGGCGGCATCGCGCTCTGGGCTGGTGGCAGCGGCGCAGCGTGGACGCCTGGACCGGATCCGGCTGGCAGCCGCAGGTCGTTCACACCCAGGCACGCCTGCACGAAACGCGTCTGCGGCGGCGCGGCGTTTCGGCGCATCTGCTGCCACTCTGCTCGGCCTTCGCCAGTCCCAGCGCCACCCCGGCTGAGGCTCGCGCCGCCGTCGCCGCCAAGCTGCGCGCGGCCGCCGGCTCCGATCGTCCCGTTGATGACACCGCTTTGTGGATCGGCCACTTTGGCACGTTGCATCTCGAGGGCTGGAATTTTCCCGGCTTTGTCTCGAAAATGGCGGGACTGGCTGCCGCCTCTGGAAAACGAATTTGCTTTCTGGCCCTCGGCCGGGCTCGCACGGCCGCCGCCGCCTGGGCCGAGGCCGCGCGCATGGTGCCGTCGGCCGATTTCCGCATCATCGGTGAACTGCCGCCGGAGAAAGTCCCCCTGATCATGCAAGCCTGCGACGCCGCCATCACCAGCACCCCCTGGGACATCATTGAAAAAAGCAGCGCCGTCGCCGCCTGGCGCGCGGTGGGCGTGCCCGTGCTCGTGACTCGCGCCGGCCTGACGCACACCAAACCATTGCCGCCCTGGCCTGATCCCGGCCTGCGGCTGGCCGACGGCCCCTCCCTGGCTCTGCCCCGCCCTTTCGAACGCATTCCCGGGCCGGACTTTCTCACCTCCGCGCAAACCGCCCGTGCGTTTCTCTCCGACTTGTCCGCCATCCCATCTGTTTCCGCATGAGCGACCAGCCCCTGCGCGTTCTGCTCGTCGGCCCCTGCCAGGGTCGCTACGGCGGCATCGAGGCCACCATGCTCGCCCTGGCGGAAAGCCTTGCGGCCACCCGCGAATTCACCCCGCGCCTCTGCTTCAAACTCGTGCGCGGTGCGCAATTTTCCTCCGAGTTGCGCGAACAGTGCCTCGCCACCGGCGTCGCCTTCGAAGCTGTGCCGCGTGCCAGCCGCGCATTGTGGAACTACCTCCGCTGGGCCAACGTCGTCCACGGGCAAAACGCGTCGCCCGACATCGCGTTTGGCGCCGGTCTCCTGCGCCGGCCGCTCTTGCTGACCATTTACAACTACCGCCGCGACACCGGCACTCTGCATGAAAAACTCTGGGACGCCGCGGTGCGCCTCTCCGCCGCGCGCTGCTACATTTCCGACTTCGTGCGCCGCACCTGGGAGCCGGCGGGCCTTCGTCCCAACAGTCAGGTGCTGCCCGCCGTGTCCCGCCTGCCGCAACGGCCGATCGTCTGGGAGCGCCGGGGCTTTTTCTTCATGGCCCGCTGGATTGCCAACAAGGGCCTCGAGCCCTTGCTCGAAGCCTACGCCGGCGCGCAACTCAATCATGCCGACTGGCCGCTGACCCTTGCCGGCGACGGACCGCTGCGGCCCTGGGTCGAGAATTTTGTCGCGCAGCGCAACCTGCGCACCGTGCGGCTCGCCGGATTTGTCAGCGAAGCGGAAAAATTCGACCTGCTCGGAAGCGCCCGCTGGAACGTCGCGCCCTCCAACACGCGCGAAGACCTCGGCCTCACTCCCATCGAAGCCCGTCATCTGGCCGTCCCATCCATTATCACAAATGACGGCGGCCTGCCCGAAGCCGCCGGCCCGCATGCCCTCGTGGCCGAGCCCGGCGATGTGCCTAGCCTGCGCGCGCGCCTCGAGGAGGCCGCGGCCATGTCCGAATCGGAATACCGCCGGCGCGCCCTCGCCAGCCAGGCCCAACTGTCCGAATTCGTCCGCCCGCTCACCGACTACCACGCGCTGTACCGCACGCTCGGTGCGCGCCGCTAAACATGTCCGCGGCTTCTCATCCTAAATTCCTCGTGGTGCACCCGACCGGCAACACCTACGTCCGGCACGACTTGCAGGCCCTGCACGAAGCCGGGCTCCTCTGGCGGTTTGTCACCGGACTTGGCTTCAGCCGCGAAAGCTTCTGGGGCCGCCTGCCCGGTCCTTCCGGCTGGCGCCAGGAATTATCGCGCCGCGCGTACGATTTGCCCGGTCTCCTGATTCAAGCCCATCCCTGGCGCGAAGCCACGCGCCTGGCCGCTCCCCGCCTCGGCGCCCCATGGCTTACCCGTCACGAGACCGGCTGGGCCAGCGTGGACGCCGTATTCCACGCCCTCGACCGTTCCGCTGCGCGCTTGATCGAGGACTTGGATCGCCAACACAAGCCGCCGCGCGCCGTGCTAACCTACGAAGACGGCGCCGAAGCGACGCTCACCGCCGCCCGCCGTTGCGGCTGGACCGGTGTTTACCACTTGCCCATCACCTACGGCCGGTTCGCCCGCCGGCTTTTTCTGGAGGAAGCACAACGCCTTCCCGAATGGGCCCCCACCCTCCAAGGCGACCGCGACTCTCCCGAAAAATTCGCCCGCAAGGAGCGCGAATTGGACTTGGCCGACCTCGTCGTGTGCCCCAGCCGCTTCGTCCTTGAATCGCTGCCGGAAACAGTGCGCCAGGCCAAGCCTTGCCACATTGTGCCCTACGGCGCCCCCTCATGCCCGCCGCTGCTTCATCCTGATCCGCGCGATGCCGCTCCCGACCGCCCCCTGCGCCTGCTCTTCGCCGGCGCGCTCAGCCAGCGCAAGGGCCTGGCCGATATTTTTGCCGCCCTGCGCCTGCTCGGTTGCCCGCGCGATATCGAACTCGTCCTGCTCGGCCAGCCGTGCGCGCCCTGGGAATTCTACCGTAGTCAGGGCGTCCCTTTCACCTACGAACGCCCGCGCGCCAATGCCGCCGTGCTCGACTTGATGGCCCGGTGCGACGCGCTCGTGCTGCCATCCATCGTCGAGGGCCGCGCGATTGTGCAGCTTGAGGCGCTCAGCCGCGGCCTGCCCCTGCTGGTCACGCCCAACGCCGGCGGCGAGGATTTGGTGACTACCGGCGAAACCGGCTTCCTCGTCCCCATTCGCGACCCTGCTGCGCTGGCCGAAAAAATTTCCTGGCTGCGCGACCACCGCGCCCTGCTGCCCGGCCTGCGCGAAGCTTGCCGCGCCCGCGCAAATCTGGTTTCATGGGAGTCCTACCGCCGCCAACTCCTGGCCATCCTTTCGCCCAGTGGCGAAAACTCCCGTCCCGCCTCTTCACCATGAGCAAAGGCTCGCCCAATCTGCGTCTGCTCAAGCACCTGCTCTGGCTTTACCTGGTGCTGCTCATCTTTGAAGGCGCGCTGCGCAAGTGGGTGATGCCGGGACTTTCGACTCCGCTGTTGGTCGCGCGCGATCCCGTCGTCGTTCTCATCTACATGCTCGCCTTTGCCAACAACCGTTTTGTCGTCAATGGCTTCGTTATCGTGGATGTCTTTCTGATTTTCACCACTTTCGTGGCCGGCGTGCTCAGCCCTTATTCCAACTTGATGGTTACCTTGATCGGCCTGCGCTGCTACTTTCTGCAAATTCCCCTGATTTTCGTGATGGAAAAAACCCTCGACCGCGACGACGTGTTTCGCATGGGGAAATTTCTGCTCTGGGTTTCCCTCCCCATCACCTTCCTGCTGGTGAAGCAATACTACTCGCCCCAGTCCGCCTGGGTTAACCTCGACCTCGGCGGCGTTATCACCAACGGCATGCCCGGCGCCAACGGCAAATTCCGCCCCTCGGCGACATTTTCCTTCACCACCGGCGTTTCGGAATTTTATCCCCTGGTCCTCGCCCTTCTCCTCGCTTTCCTGCTGAGCCGTCGGAAACTGCCGCTCTACCTGAGCATTGCTGCAGGCGTGGCCGTGGTCTTTGCCGTGCCCTTCTCCATCAGCCGCACCAACGCCCTCAGCTGCGCCATCGTGCTGCTGACCGGCGGCTTGTCCGTGCTGTTCCTGCCCAACCCGCCCCGCATCCTCGCCCGCACCATCTTGGTGGCCGGCGTGATTGCCGTAATCGTGTCCCAGTTGAGTTTCTTTAACGAAGGCGTCAGCACCTTCGAAGCGCGTTGGGTTGATTCCACCGGCACGGACACCGAGGGCTTCCGCACGAACATCGTGGACCGCGCCCTCGAAGGCGTCACGCCCGACTCGGGCTACATTTTCGACAGCGACAACCTCATGGGCGTCGGCGTCGGATACGGCACGAACATGGCCTCGGCCTTTTTGTCAGGCCAGCGCGGTTTCGTGCTGGGCGAAGACGAGTGGCCCCGCCTCCTGCTGGAAATCGGGCCCATGCTGGGGGTGGTCTTCATCGGACTGCGGATCGCCTTGTGCTTTCGCCTGGTCGCAGCCAGCCTGGCCGCCTTGCGGCGCAACAACGCCGTGCCCATATTGATTACTTCCGCCTGCTTTCTTCTGGTACTCAACGCCCAATGGGCCCAGCCCACCACGCTGGGCTTTGCCATGTTTTCCGCCGGGCTCGTGCTCGCCGCCGCCCGGGTGCCCGGCGCGCCCTCCGCCCCCGCGCGTCCCCGCCGCCGGCCTTCCCAGCAGTGGAATGCCGGCGTCCGCTCAACCTGGCAACCGCTGGGAACACCCGAGCCCGGCCCCGTGACACCCCGGCCTTTCGCCGGTTCGCCCTCGTGAGTCCTTTTCAAGTAGTGCTCCTGGGCAATTACGCTCCCGCCCGGCAGCACAGCATGTTGCGCTTCGCCGACCTGCTGCTGGCCGGCTGGCACCGCCGTGGCGTCTCCGCGTTTTTAATTCAACCCGAATTGTGGGCCTCGGCCAAAACTCCTCCCGCATTGCGCAAATGGTCCGGCTACGTGGACCAATACCTGCGCTTTCCCTCGCGCTGCATCTCGCTCGCCCGCGCCTCGGGCTGGGATCCCGCTCAACCCACCGTGTTTCACGTCTGCGACCACTCGAACGCGCTCTACTTGCGCGCCCTGCGTGGCCGTTCCGTCGTCGTGACCTGCCATGATTTGCTCGCCGTGCGCGCGGCCCGCGGCGAGCCCACCTACTGCCGCGTCTCGCCCACTGGCCGCATTTTGCAGACTCTGATTCTCTCCCATCTGCGCTCCGCCCCCTGCGTCGCCTGCGATTCCCACGCCACCCGTGCCGATTTTCTCCGCTTCACCCGCCGCCCCGACGACCCCATGGTCGAAACCATTCCCTTGACCCTCAATGCGCCTTTTTCGCGCTTGTCCGCCGGCGAAACCGCCCGCCGCCTCGCGCAATTTCCCGGCCTCATGGACGCCCCGTACGTGTTGCATGTCGGCTCCAGCGAAATGCGAAAAAACCGCGGCGGCGTGCTGCGAACTGTCGCCCTCGCGTTGCCCCGCTGGCCCGGCCGCGTGGTTTTTGCCGGCGAACCGTTGAACGACGACGAGCGCGCCCTCGCCCGCCAGCTAAACTTGCCCGTGTCCTCCATCCGGGAAATTCCCCGCCCGGCCCACGACGAGCTCGAAGCCCTCTACAACGGCGCCCACGCGTTGCTCTTTCCCAGCTACACCGAAGGTTTCGGCTGGCCCGTCCTCGAAGCGCAAGCCTGCGGCTGCCCGGTCCTTTGCAGCGATACCACTTCCCTTCCCGAAGTGGCGGGCGCGGGCGCTTGGCTCCGCGCGCCGGAAGACGCCCGTGGTTTCGCCGACGCGATTCTCGCGCTCACCCAGCCTGCCGCGCGCGCCGAACTCATCGCCGCCGGCCACGCCAACGTCGCGCAATTCACTGAGGCCAAAATGCTCGATGCCTACGCGCAATTGTACCAACGCGCGCTCTCCACCCGCCTCCCGTAAAGCCCGTTCCCATTCCCCCCCGGACATCATGCGCATCCTAAAAACCACCCACTCCCTGGCCCCCGCGGGCGGCGGCGTGGCCACCGCGATCGACACCCTTTCGCGCGCGCAAATCGCCCTCGGCCATACCATCGAAGTTGCCTGCCTCGACGATCCTTCCGCTCCCTGGCTGGCCCAGCGTGCCTATCCCGTGCACGCCTTTCCCTCCACTCGTTTTCACAAATACGGCTGGTGCCCCGCCTTCGCCCGCTGGCTGCGGGAAAACCTCCGCCGCTTCGACGTCGTTGCCATCGAGGGCTTGTGGCAATACCCCGGCCCCGCCACCCGCTCAGCCGCACACGCAGCCCACATCCCCTACGTGGTCTATCCCCATGGCATGCTCGACCCGTGGTTTCGCCGCGCCTACCCCTCCAAGCATCTCAAAAAAATGCTCTATTGGCTGCTGGTCGAACATCGCGTGCTGCGCGACGCCCGCGCCGTTATCTTCACTGCCGAGGAGGAACACCGGCTCGCCGAGGGCTCCTTTCACCCTTGGAGCGCGCGTTCCGTCGTGGCCCCGCTCGGCGTCGCCGCGCCCTCCGGCAATCCGGCCGAACGCGCCCGCCTTTGGTACGAACGCTTCCCCGCGCTGGCCCACCGCCGCGCGCTTTTGTTCCTCGGACGTCTGGACCGCAAAAAGGGCGTGGACTTGTTGCTCGAAGCTTATGCCTCCATCCATCCTTCCGCCGCTCGCGTCGCGGGCACCGCTCCCGCGCTGGTGCTGGCCGGACCGGAAAGCAGTCCGAGCTTTGCCGCAAATATCCGTATATTCGCTAAACTGCTACATCTGCGCGAGGGCGTGGACGTCATTTGGACCGGCCTGCTCGACGGCGATGCAAAATGGGCCGCGCTCGAATCCGCCGATGCGCTCGTGCTGCCATCGCACCAGGAAAATTTCGGCTACGCCGTCGCCGAGGCCCTCGCCGTCGGCACTCCCGTGCTCATCTCCGAACGCGTGAACATCTGGCGAGAAATCGTCGCCGCCCGCGCCGGTCTCGCCGCCCCGGATGACGCCGCGGGCACGCGCCGCTTGCTCGCCGCCCATGCCAACTGGACTCCCGTTGATCGCCGCCAGTTTTCCGCCGCCGCGCGGGCCTGCTTCGCCGAACATTTTCAACTCGAGGCCGCGGCCCGCCGCCAGCTCGCCGTCCTCGCTGCCGCCGTGCAAGGCGCCCCGACCACTGGTTAAAGAGTTTGCCGCCCGCTCCTCCAATGAATTTGAGTGACCTGCCCCCCACTCTTCCCGCATGAGCGCCGACCGCCATTTTACCACCCACTCGCAAAGTTCGGCCTACAAATCGCCCTGGTCGCTCGGGAAGCGCCTGCGCCTCCAGGCTTGGGAATGGTGCTGGACGCTTTTCTGCCGCTGGACGCCGAAGCCCTTCAACGCCTGGCGGCTGCTTTGGCTGCGCGCGTTCGGCGCCACAATTTCCGGCCAGCCTTTCGTGCATTCACGCGCCCGCGTGTCCCATCCCTGGAATCTCACTTTGGCCGATCGCGCGTGCCTCGGCGATGGCGCCCACGCCTACGCCCTCGGCCCCATCGATCTGTGCGAAGGCTGCACCATCGCCCAGGAAGCGTACCTCTGCTCCGCCACTCACGATTGGTCCGCGTCCGAACGGCCTTTGCAAACCGCGCCCATCGTGATCGAGTCGAATGCCTTTGTCGGTCTGCGCGCCATCATCTTGCCCGGCATCACCGTGGGCGAGTCCGCCATCGTGGGCGCCGGCTCGGTCGTCACCCGCGATGTGGCCCCGCGCCAGCGCGTCGCCGGCAATCCGGCCAAACCCATTCCTTCTGCCGGCGAACACTCGTGACCCCGCCCACCCAAGCATGAATCCGCCCGCCCCATCCGTGCCGGTTGCCGTGGTCATCCCCGTCAAAAACGAGGCGGCCAACCTGCCGCGCTGCCTCGCCTCGGTCGCGTGGGCTGCGGAAATCTTCGTCGTGGATTCCCAGAGCACCGATGCCACTGCCGCCATCGCCCAACAGCACGGCGCGAACGTGGTGCAATTTCATTACGACGGCGGCTGGCCCAAGAAAAAGGAATGGTCCTTGCGCCACCTGCCCTTTCAGCACGAATGGGTGCTCCTGCTTGACGCCGACGAAGTCATGCCTCCCGACGCCGCGGAGGAAATCCTCGCCATCGTGGAAAACCCCCAGCCGCCTCATGCGGGCTACTGGATCAACCGCCGCTTCATGTTTCTCGGCCAATGGCTGCGCCATGCCTATTTCCCCAACTGGAACCTGCGGCTCGCACGCCACCGGCTCGCGCGTTTTGAACGCCTGGCCCAGGGCGACACCCGCAGTGGCGACAACGAAGTCCACGAGCACCTGCGCGTCGAAGGCACCACTGGCCGGCTGCGTTGCCTGATGGACCACTACGCCTTTCCCACCGTGGAGGCCTTCGTCGAGAAACACAATCGCTACTCCAATTGGGAGGCAGTCGTCGCGCTCGAAGAACCAATTGGCGCATCCGCCGGCCCCTTGCAGGAAGCCACGGTCGGCTGGCGGCGGCGCCTCAAAACCGTCGCCCGCCGCCTGCCCGGCCGCCCCCTGCTCCGCTTTGCCTATGTCTATTTCTGGCAACGCGGTTTTCTCGACGGGCGCGCCGGCTGGTACTTCGCCTGGCTCCATGCCTATTACGAATTCCTTAGCGTGGCGAAAACGTACGAGCTGCGCCAGGCCCGTGCCACTAACCCGCGTTCTTGACTGAATTTCGCCGTCGCTCAACGCCCCGTCCCGGTCCGCCGGACGGGGCGTTGCTATTTTATTGTAAAATTCGCCGCCTGGACGGTTTTTCGCTGTGATAATGGAGCCAATATGAGAAGATGCAACAGGTCTAAACCCCAGTTGGCCTCCGTGTCGCTCGCTCGCAAACATCTCGGCATCGTCGCATTTCTCCTGCTCGGCTGGAGCGGAGCGGGCCGTATCCTGCCCTCGGCCCAGGGCGCCTTGGACCTCACGCCGGGCGAACTCGCCTACCTGAGGGGCAAGCCGGTGCTCGTTTTTGTCGCCCAGGACCAATACCCCCCCTTCGAGTACCTCAACGCCTCCAACGACTCCGAAGGCTTCACGATCGACCTCGCCCTTTGGATTTCCGCCCAGTTGGGCGTCCCCGTGCGCATCGATCACGCCAACGCCGCCGAAGCGCAACTGCGCGTGCTCAGCGGCCGCGCCGACGCGCTTACCAGCTTCGTTTACCACGATTCCCTCGCCGGCCAGTTTCTCTCCAGCCGCCCCTACCTCAAGGTGCCCGCCTACCTGTTCGTCCGCACCGACCGCTCTGATTTGCAAGACCTCACCGACTTGCATGGCCTGCGCGTCGCCTTCGTGCGCGATGACCCCGCCAGCGACTCGCTTGCGCTCTTCAAAGTCCGCGTCGTGCCGGCCGTCACCGACACCTACGCCCAGGCCATTGACGCCGTGCTCAACAACCAGGCCGACGCCGTGGTGAGCGAAGAGCCCGTCGTGTGGTCTTACCTCGACAATTATCGCGACAGCCGCTCCGCCCAGCTTCAGCGCATCGGCACTCCCCTTTACATCGCGGAACATTCCCTGGCCACCAGCTACCGCCAGCCCATTTTGGCCGGCATTCTCGACAAGGCGGTCGCCGAAGCCCAAAAACGCGGCATTCTGGACCAACTGGAAGACCGCTGGCTGGGCAGCCGCTACTCCGCCAACCCCACCCTCGCCGGCCTGCTGCGCTTTTACCCCTACCTGCTCGCCGCCTCCGTCCTGCTCCTGGTCGTCGCGCTGCTCAGTTGGTATTGGAATTACCGCCTGAGCAAACTCGTCGCCCGGCGCACCCAGGCCCTGACCCAAAGCGAGGAGCGTTTCGCCGCTTCCTTCAAAGCCTCCCCCGACCCCATGCTCATCACCCGCATTCGCGACGGCACCATCTGCGAGGTCAATGAGCGCTTCTGCCAATATTTCGGTTATCGCCGCGAAGAAATCCTGCACCGCACCACCATCGAAATGGAATTCTGGCTCGACCCCGCCGACCGCGCGCGGATGGTCGGCCTGTTGCAGGCGCAGGGCCATTTGAGCGCTTATGAAGTGCCCCTGCGGCGCCATGATAGCACGGTTTTTCTCGCGCACATCTCCGCACGCAACGTCACCCTCGCCGGCGAGCTCTACGGCATCAGCGTCGTGCGCGACGTCACCGCGGACAAGGAAGCCGCCGCCGAGCTGCGCCGCGCCAAGGAGGAAGCCGAAGCCGCCAACCGCGCCAAAAGCGCCTTTTTGGCCAACATGAGCCATGAAATCCGCACCCCGCTCAACGGCGTCATCGGCTACGCCAGCCTGCTTTCCTCGACCCCGCTTAACCCCGAACAGCGCGAAAACCTCGACATCATTCGCCAGTCCGGCGAGCACCTGCTCACCCTCATTGATGACCTCCTGGACTTCTCCAAGATCGAAGCCGGGCGCATGGAACTGGACACCGTCTCCTTCAGCCCCAGGCAATTGCTCGGCGACGTCGTGGAATTGCTGCTCCTCAAGGCCCGCTCCAAGCACCTGCACCTCTCCTGCGAATTCGGCCCGGACATCCCCGAATGGGTCTTCGGCGACCTTGGCAAAACCCGCCAAATCCTTCTCAATCTCCTCAACAACGCCATCAAGTTCACCCCGCGCGGCTACATTACCGCCCGCCTCGGCGTTGAAGCCGCCTCCGACCACGAAGTCCTGTTGCGCTTTGCCGTGCAGGACACCGGCATCGGAGTCGCCCCCGCCTTGCGGGAAAAACTCTTTCAGCCCTTCACCCAGGCCGACTCCTCGACCACCCGCCAGTACGGCGGCACCGGCCTGGGCCTGGCCATCTGCAAACGCCTCGCCGAACTCATG
>JBEKZN010000119.1:0-5453 GCA_049509815.1 Opitutales bacterium | reverse complement strand
ATTTTTCCCCTAAAGATGGGCAAAAGGCAAGCTTGCGCGGGCCGGTGGGCCGGCGTAAGTGAGCGGTTTTTTCGTCCATGCAAATCATCCAGACCATTCCGGAGATGCAGTCGCTGGCGATTGCGTTGCGGACGCAGGGGAAGCTGATCGGGCTGGTGCCGACGATGGGGGCGTTGCACGAGGGGCATTTGAAGCTGATTGACGCGGCGAAGGAGAAGGCGGACGTGGTGATTGTGTCGATTTTTGTGAATCCGGCGCAGTTTGGGCCGAGCGAGGATTTCACGAAGTACCCGCGGACGTTCGAGGCGGACGTGGCGGCGTGCGAGGGGCGGGGGGCGGACATTATTTTCGCGCCGAAGAAGGAGATGATTTACCCGCCGGGGTATTCGACGTACGTGACGGAGGAGCGGCTGAGCAAGGGGTTGTGCGGGATTTCGCGGCCGGGGCATTTCCGGGGGGTGTGCACGGTGGTGAACATTTTGTTCAACATCACGCGGCCGGATTTGGCGGTGTTCGGGCGGAAGGACGCGCAGCAGGCGGCGATCATCCAGAAGATGGTGACGGATTTGGTGCTGCCGGTGGAGGTGCTGGTGGTGCCGACGGTGCGGGAGGCGGACGGGATGGCGATGTCGTCGCGGAACCGGTATTTGAGCGAGGAGCAGCGGGTGGAGGCGCGGAAGATCAACCAGGCGCTGCGGGAGGGGAAGCGGATGGTGGAGGAGGGGGTGCGGTCGGTGGACCGGGTGCTGGCGGAGGTGACGCACATTTTGTCGCTGAGCCGGCGGCTGCGGGTGATTTATGTGGCGCTGGTGGATCGGGAGACGATGGCGCCGGTGCGGGAGATCGAGCCGGGGAAGGGGCTGCTGGCGGTGGCGGTGTGGCTGAACGAGGTGCGGCTGATTGACAATGTGGAGGTGTGAGGGGGAAACTGAATTCACCGCAAAGGCGCGAAGAAGAAAAGAATTTTTTAACTACGAAAGAACACGACAAGGAAAAGAGGATCGTTTCTGGAAGAAGTGAACAGAATTTTTACCGCGAATGGACACGAGGGAATCAAACCGAAGCAATCATCCACGAATGGCCACGAATCGCCACGAAACGAATGGAAAATGCCAAAATCGTGGAGACGTGGTGAGAGGCGTTGAAAAATGAGCGAACCGACCAGGGCGCTGGGGGTGGGGGACACGTACGATGTGATTGTCGTGGGGAGCGGGATTGCGGGGTTGAGTTTCGCGTTGAAGGTGGCGGCGAAAGGTTGGCGGGTGCTGATTTTGACGAAGAAGGACCGGGCGGAATCGAACACGAACTACGCGCAGGGGGGAATTGCGGCGGTGACGTCGCAGACGGATGATTTCAACTCGCATGTGCGGGACACGCTGGAGGCGGGGGACGGGTTGTGCGACGAGGCGGTGGTGCGGGCGATTGTGGAGGAGGCACCGGCGCGGATTCACGAGCTGGCGGAGATGGGGGTGCGGTTCACGACGCTGGAGGACGGGCGGATTTCCTTGGGGAAGGAAGGCGGGCATTCGAAGCGGCGAATTTTGCATGTGAAGGATGTGACGGGGCGGGCGATTGAGCAGGCGTTGTTGCACGGGGTGGCGACGTCGCCGCAGATCACGACGCTGGAGCATTTTTTCGCGATTGATTTGATCACGGCGGAGAAGCTGCGCGGCGGACGCGCGGGCGAGGGGGACAACCGGGTGCTGGGGTTGTACGCGCTGGATGTGCAGAGCCGGCGGGTGCTGACGTTCCGGGCGCCGGTGGTGATGCTGGCGACGGGCGGAGCGGGGCAGGTGTACCAGTACACGACGAATCCGGACATCGCGACGGGGGACGGGGTGGCGATGGCGTACCGGGCGGGGGTGGAGGTGGCGAATTTGGAGTTCATCCAGTTCCATCCGACGGCGTTGTACACGCGGGACAGCGAGCGATTTTTGATTTCGGAGGCGGTGCGGGGCGAGGGGGCGGTGTTGCGCAACGCGGCGGGGGAGGCGTTCATGAAGCGGTATCATCCGCGGGCGGATTTGGCGCCGCGGGACGTGGTGGCGCGGGCGATTGACTCGGAGATGAAGCGGCTGGGGTCGCGGCATGTGTGGCTGGACATGGCGGGATTGGCGCCGGGGGTGGCGCGGGAGCGGTTTCCGAACATTTGCGAGGTGTGCGCGCGGCACGGGATCGATGTGGAGCGGGAGCCGGTGCCGGTGGTGCCGGCGGCGCATTATTTGTGCGGGGGCGTGCGGACGAATTTGCGGGCGGAGACGGGGCTGGCGGGGTTGTACGCGTGCGGAGAGGTGGGGAGCACGGGGTTGCACGGGGCGAACCGGCTGGCAAGCAATTCGCTGCTGGAGGCGGTGGTGCTGGCGCACCATGGGGCGGCGGCGGTGGACGGGTATTTGGCGACGGGGCCGCGGCTGGAGGCGCCGGCGCCGGACTGGGTGGACGGGGACGCGCAGGATCCGGACGAGCGGGTGGTGCTGGCACACAACTCGGTGGAGTTGAAGCAGACGATGTGGGACTACGTGGGGATTGTGCGCACGACGAAGCGGCTGCAGCGGGCGCGGGCGCGGATCGCGGTGCTGGCGCACGAGATCGAGGAGTATTATTGGAATTTCAAGGTGGAGCCGGCGCTGCTGGAGCTGCGCAACCTGGCGCTGGTGGCGGAGTTGATCGTGGCGTGCGCGTTGCAGCGGAAGGAGAGCCGGGGGCTGCATTACATTCTGGATTATCCGGGGAAATTGCCGGAGGCGCGGGACACGGTGATGAGAAAATTATGAATGCGGAATGCGGAATGAGAAATTAGAGACTGAAAGTGGAAATGACGGCGTTGGAGGGGGTGCAGGATTGGTGAAGGGTGAAAAGTGAAAGGTGAAAAAGGGCGCGAGGTGGTGAAAGGGCAAAATTGGGGAGTGGGTTCGCGCTTGGCAAGGGGCTGAGGATGGACAAAATGGCGGGCGCTCACCTTTGTTTCCATGCAACCTCCCGTGATGTGGCTCGTGCGTCTTGGCCTGGACCAGGGATTATTCACGCGCGAGCAGGCGAATACGGTGAAGACGGCGCTGGGAGACGCGGCGGACGTGGTGGATTTTGCGCAGAAGCTGATTGACGACGGGTACGTGGAAAATGTCGAGGTGCTTGAAAAGGTGACGCACCTGGCGATGACGAAAGGGGCGAAGGGGCCGCCGTACGGGAATCCGTTTGTGATGTCGGATGAATCGCGGGTGCCGTTTGGCGGGAATCAAGGCGCGGCTGCGGCTCCGGCAGCGAGTGCGCCGCGGCCAGCTCCGACGGTGCCGAGTGGAACGACCCGGCCGCCGGTGCCAGCGAGTGCGGCTCCGAGTCCGGCGGCGGCAGTGGCGAGCGCTCCGCGGCCGAAGCCGGCGACGCGTCCGCCAATTCCGAAGGGATCGGGGGCGAAGTTTGCGTTTGAGGAGGCGTCGGCGATGGACGAAAGGATGCTGGCGGCGGGGATGCAGGATTTGCTGCGCACGACGGCGGGTCAGGGGGCGAGCGATTTGCATCTTTCCACGGGGGCGCGGCCGTTTGTGCGCAAGAACCGGGCGCTGACGTACATTTCAGAATATGTGCTGAAGGGGGAAGATTCGTTCCGGTTGAACACAGCGCTGTTGTCGGCGGGGCAGAAGAAAATTTTTCAAGAGCGGAAGGACTACGACTACGCGCTGGCGCTGGACGCGGGGGACCGGTACCGGGTGAATTTGATGTTCCACAAGAACGGGGCGGCGGGGTCGTACCGGATGGTGCCGGCGGAGACGCGGACGCTGGAGGACCTGGGGTTCGGGATCCACATCGCGACGATCAAGAAATTTTTGTCGTACCACAACGGGCTGGTGCTGATCACGGGGCCGGTGGGCTCGGGGAAGACGACGACGCTGGCGTCGATGGTGGCGTACTTGAACGAGACGCGGGAGGACCATATCATCACGGTGGAGGACCCGATCGAGGTGGTGCAGGTGGCGAAGGGGTGCAATGTGACGCAGCGGGAGGTGGGTTCGCACACGAAGAGTTTTTTCACGGCGCTGAAGGGGGCGCTGCGCGAGGATCCGGACATCATTGTGATCGGGGAGCTGCGCGACTTGGAGACGATTGAGATGGCGATCAGCGCGTCGGAGACGGGGCATTTGGTGATCGGGACGATGCACACGAGCGACGCGGGGACGACGTTGAACCGGCTGCTGGACGTGTTTGCGCCGGCGCAGCAGACGCAGGTGCGCTCGAGCGTGGCGGAGAGTTTGCGGGGGGTGGTGTGCCAGCGGCTGCTGCCGGGGCGCGAGGGCGGGCTGGTGCTGGCGTGCGAGATTTTGGTGAGCAACACGGCGATCCAGGCGATGATCAAGGAGAACAAGCCGGCGGGGCTGCGCAACACGATGGAAACCGGGGTGAGGGAGGGGATGTGCCTGATGGACAACGTGGTGTTCGGGCTGTGGCAGGAGCGGAAAATTTCCACGGAGACGGCGTTGACGAACATCACCAACCGCGTGCTGCGGGCGAAGATCCCGACTTGAACCATGGCTGCGATTGACGAGATTTTGCGGGCAATGCTGAAGCTGGGCGGGTCGGACCTGCACCTGACGGTGGGGCTGCCGCCGAAGGCGCGGATTTCGGGTTCGTTGCAGTCGATCGGGGAGGCGCCACTGGATACGGCGACGATGGAGGTGCTGTTGCGGGAGATTTGCCCGGAGCGGCGGTGGAACGAATTTCTGGAGCGGCGGGACTTGGATTTGGCGCACGAGGTGCCGGGGCTGGCGCGGTTTCGCGGAAATTTTTTGTACAACCACTGGGGGCAGGCGGCGGTGTTCCGGCAGATTCCGGCGAAGATCCTGTCGTTCGAGGATTTGAAATTGCCGGAGGTGCTGAAGAAGTTTTGCCAGCTGGACCAGGGGCTGGTGGTGGTGACGGGGCCGACGGGGAGCGGGAAGTCAACGACGCTGGCGGCGATGATCGACTACATCAACTCGAACCTGGCGCGGCACATCATCACGATCGAGGATCCGATCGAGTTCGTGCATCCGAACAAGAAGTCGATCATCGTGCACCGGGAGGTGGGGGAGCACACGCAGTCGTTTGCGGCG
Source organism: Opitutales bacterium (assembly GCA_049509815.1). Taxonomy (GTDB): domain Bacteria; phylum Verrucomicrobiota; class Verrucomicrobiia; order Opitutales; family JABDGR01; genus CAZDAQ01. The sequence continues at coordinate 366 of JBEKZN010000119.1, read as the reverse complement.
GCGCTGAAGGGGGCGATGCGGCATGATCCGGACATCGTGCTGCTGGGGGAAATGCGGGAGCTGGAGACGATCAAGCTGGCGCTGAGTTGCGCGTCGATGGGGATGCTGGTGTTCGGGACGCTGCACACGAACAACGCGCCGAAGACGGTGGACCGGATCATCAACACGTTTCCGGCGGACGAGCAGAACCAGGTGCGGGTGATGCTGGCGGGGTGCCTGGCGGGGGTGGTGGCGCAGCTGTTGTGCAAGCGGGTGCCGAAGGGGCGGTGCGCGGTGCACGAGATTTTGTTCACGCACGAGGCGCTGCCGAACTCGATCCGGACGGGGCAGATTTCGAACATCCGGGCGATCATCGACGGGAGTTTC
>JBEKZN010000118.1:0-5474 GCA_049509815.1 Opitutales bacterium | reverse complement strand
CTGCTTGTCGGCAACGGTCCGTTCGTGCTCACCAAGTACATCCTCGGCGACGTGATCGAAGTCCGAAAAAACCCGCTCTACTGGAACGCCGCCAACGTGCGTCTCAACGGCGTCAATTTTTACCCGACCAGCGACCTCGGCGCCGAGGAGCGCGCCTTCCGCAACGGCCTCCTGCATGTCACTTACACGATTCCCCTCACCAAAATCGCCGCCTACCGCGCCTCGAATTCGCCCTACCTGCGCATCATGCCGGTGTACGCCCACTACTTTTACACCATCAACACCCGCAAGCCCCCCCTCAACGACCCGCGCGTGCGCCTCGCCCTCAACCTCTCGCTCGACCGCCAGGCCATCGTGGACCACGTCGTGCGCGGCGGCCAGACTCCCGCGTATAGCCTGACCCCGCCCTCCCCGCAATACACGTCCCGCACCCAACTCTCGGAAAACGTCACCTTGGCCCGCAGTCTCCTCGCCGAAGCCGGCTACCCCGGCGGCAAGGGCTTCCCGTCTCTCGAGCTGCTCTACAACACCTCCGAGAGCCATCGCGCCGTCGCCGAAGCCATCCAGCAAATGTGGAAGTCCAACCTCGGCATCCAGGTGACGCTCGCCAACGTCGCCGCGCCGGCCTGGATGGACCGCCGCGGCCAGGCCGATTTCCAAATCATCCGCGCCGGCTGGTACGCCGATTACCTCGACCCCTCCTCCTTCCTCGAACTTTACACCAGCAACAACGAGATGGAACAATCCGGCTGGAGCAATCCCCGGTACGACGCCTTCATCACCGCCGCCGCCAACGAAACCAACCCGTCCAAACGCATGGAGGATTTCCAGCAGGCCGAAGCCATCCTCCTGCACGACGTGCCGTTCATTCCCCTCTATTATTACACCACCACGATCCTCATCCGGCCTGAAGTGCGCGGCTACGAAAACAACCTGCTCGACCTGCATCCCTACACCGCCATCTATTTCAACCCCCAGGCCACCGGCCCCGAGCCCCAGAAAAACTAGCCGCTGCGTTTCTCTTCCATTTTGAATCTTCAATCTTGAATTTTTAATTTCCACCGCCCCATGCCCCCCCTTCTCCGCCGCGCCTTGGTCGGCTTTCTCGAAATCATTCCCGTGCTCTGGGCCGTGGCGACCATCACCTTTTTCATGGTTCGCCTCGTGCCCGGCGGACCGTTCGACCGCGAGCGCAACCTCACGCCCGAAGCCGCCGCCGCCAACATGGCCTATTACGGCCTCGATCAGCCGCTTTCCGTCCAGTACGTCCAATACCTTTCCAACCTCGTGCACGGCGACCTCGGGCCGTCGTACCAGCATCCCGGCTGGTCCGTCAACGAGCTGCTCGCGCAAAAAGCCCCCGTTTCTGCTGAACTCGGCCTGTGGGCGCTCCTCGTCGCGCTCGCGGTGGGCCTGCAGGCGGGCATCCTGGCCGCCGCTCGCTCGCGCACCTGGAGCGATTACCTGCCGATGTCGCTCGCCATGCTGGGCATCTGCCTGCCGACTTTCGTGCTCGGTCCGCTGTTGATTCTCGTTTTCGGTCTGAAGCTCGATTGGGTGAACGTCAACGGCTGGCACACCGCCTCCGACCGCATCCTGCCCGCCATCACGCTCGGCCTGTATTTTGCCGCCTTCCTCGCGCGGCTGACCCGCGGCAGCCTGCTCGAAGCGCGCCAGCAGGATTACATCCGCACCGCCCGCGCCAAAGGCTGCAGTCCCCTGCGCGTGCTCGTGGTGCATGCCCTGCGCAACGCCCTCGCCCCGGTCGTCGCCTTCCTCGGGCCCACCGTCGCGGGCCTGGTCACCGGCTCCTTCGTCGTCGAGTCGGTCTATCAAATCCCCGGCATCGGCCGCCTGTTTGTCGAAGCCGCGCTGGACAAGGACTACCCGCTGCTCCTGGGTGTGACCATCCTCTTCGCCGCCCTCCTGCTCGTGTGCAACTGGATCGCCGACCTCCTCCTCGCCTTCCTCAACCCCAAGGCCCGCGTTGAATAAAAAGCCCCCTGCGCCCGCCGTCGCTTCCACCCTCTGGGCGGACGCCTGGCGCCGCTTCCGCTCGCACCGTGTCGCGCTCGCCTGCCTGATTCTGCTTGCCGCCCTCGTGCTGCTCTGCGTGCTCGGCAGCCTCTTTTCGCCCTACGATTACAGCAACCAAAACCTCGCGCTCGGCCCGACCTCGCCCTCGGCCGCCCACTGGCTGGGCACCGACGTGCTCGGGCGCGACTTGCTCACCCGCCTGCTCGTGGGCGGCTGCGTGTCGCTGGGTGTCGGCCTGCTCGCGACTACCGTGGCCCTGACCATCGGCGTCACCTGGGGCATGACCGCCGGCTACACCGGCGGCCGCCTCGAACGCGCGATGATGCGCGTGGTGGACATCCTCTACGCCCTGCCTTTCACCTTGTTTGCCATCCTGATCATGGTGCTCTTCGCCCAGCCCCTGCAATCGTGGCTCCAGAAAATCCACGCCGGCGATTGGGCGCCCAACGGCCAGTTGTGCCTCCTGTTTCTCGCCATCGGCGCGTTCGAATGGCTCACCATGGCCCGCGTCGTGCGCGCCCGCAGCCAGGAACTCAAGAGTCTCGCCTTCGTCGAAGCCGCCCGCTCCCTGGGCCGCGGTCCCGGTGCCATCCTCTGGCACCACCTCCTCCCCAACCTCGCCGGCCTCATCATCGTCTATGCCACCCTCACCGTTCCCGACGCCATCCTCATGGAGTCCTTCATCAGCTTCCTCGGCCTCGGCGTGCAGCCGCCGCTGACCTCCTGGGGCGACCTCATCAACCAAGGCGCCAACAGCATGGAGGAATACCCGTGGCTCCTCATTTTCCCCAGCATCTTCTTCGCGCTCACCTTGTTTGCGCTCAACTTCGTTGGCGACGGCCTGCGCGACGCCCTCGACCCCCGCTCCAGTCGCAGCTAGGGCTTCCCGCCGCCTGTCGGCCCCGCTCAATTCGGCCGCAAGGCCTTGATCTTCTTGATCGAGTCCTGCAAATCAGCCACGTAGCTTGTCAATTGATCCGGCGGAATTTCGACGAACACCACCAACTGCCCGTCCTCAATCGGCTGCGTGATGCGGCACGCCCCGATGGGCTGGTCGTTCACGAACGTGAACATCATCAACCCCTCATGCGACGCCGTGTCGCGGTACAGCGCACGCTGGCCGGCGGTACTGAACGTGAACAACAGGCACGGCACGTTTTGATTTTCCACCTCCTGCACGCCGTCCAAATCCACTTCCGTCAGCCCGGAATTCTCCACATAGCGGTAGGTCAAACCGGACATGGGCATCGTCAGCGACTTCCCCTCTTGCGGGTCAATCGTCTGAAATTCAAAAGTGATGAGCTTGTTGGGCAGTTCCTTCCCCGTCGAGCAACTGCTCAGCGCCAGGCCGGCCCAGGCCAATATCGCCACCGCCAACCCATGGCGCGCAAACAGGGATGACTGCCGGAAAATTCGCATGTCTCCATCTGCTCCTAATAGGCGAGGTGATGCAACTGTTTCTGCAAGGCCGCCACGCGCTCCGGATTGAGCTCCTGCTGCGGCACGGAAAACTGTTGCTGCGTCTTGACGTGCAAATACTTCTGTGAACCTGCCGTCGTCCCCACCGGGCGCAGCACCCGCTTGCGCTCAAGCTGGAGCGCCAGAAACTGCAGCAGCAAATCCTTGTCCGGCCCCGCCCCGGCGCTCTCCTGCGCCATCGCCAAAAACATTTCCTCCGCCGACGCCAGCGACTGCCGCCGCAGAGCCGCCTCATCCTCATCCTCCACCTTCCGCACCCACCGCCCCAGCACCTCGCCGGGCGCCTGCCAAGCCTCGGCTTCCTCCTCGCCCAAGTCCGCCCGCAGCAATCCCTCCGGCGACCGGTAAATCACGCAGGTCACCCGCTCCCCGAGGGCAAACGCCCGCCCCGAAGCAAACGAAGACCTTGCCAGCGACTTGATGGGCCAATCCGTCATGATTTGGTGAATTTAAGGCAACAGCTCCGGTTTTTTTTGCAAAACGTCTTTTTTGGTTTATGAAGCTGGAACGTATTCGCAATGAATTTCGCCGCATCCGGACATTTTGGCCAGCCCATTCCGGCCCGGTTCCTGCATTCCCTTCCCGCCTGACACCTCCTCATGCCCCGCATCATTGTTATCGGCGACGTCCACGGCTGCTACGCTGAACTGCTGGATCTGCTCGACAAACTCCAGCCCGGCAAAGACGACCGCCTCGTCTTTCTCGGCGACCTCCTCAACCGCGGGCCCGACAGCCACGGCGTCGTCAGCCTCGTGCGCTCCCTGCCCAACACCATCTGCCTCATGGGCAACCACGAGCTGCGCCTCCTCCAATACCGCAAGGAACGCGACCCCAAAATCCTCAAGGACTACGACTGGGAGACCGTCCGCCAGCTCGACGAACAGGACTGGCGCTACATCCAGGAACTGCCCGCCACCCACTACATCCCCGATTTGCAGACCGTTTGCGTCCATGGCGGCTTTCTCCCGGGCATTCCCTGGCGGCAGCAAGGCATGGATATTGTCACCCGCATCCAAGTCATCGACTCCGACGGCAAAGCCCGCAAACGCACCGAAGCCCCCCAGGGCCGCTACTGGGCCGACGAATGGGAAGGCCCGCCCTTCGTCGTTTACGGCCATACCCCACGTCCCGACGTTTACCGCCGCCCTTGGTCCCTCGGCCTCGACACCGGCTGCGTCTATGGTGGCTTCCTCACTGCCGCGATCCTTCCCGAACGCGAAATCGTCCAAACCCCCGCGCACTCGGCGTATGTGAATTAAGGATTGATGATTTTCCCGATTTCGCGGCTTTAGTACCCCATGACCTCCGACGCCCCGCCCGGGCTGGCGCTGCTCCTCGTGGACGTGCAGGACGCCTTCCTGCGCTCCCTGCCCGCCGGCGGCCACAGTCTCACCCGTCGCTGCGCCTTCGCTGCCGCCACCGCGCGTTTGCTCGGTATTCCCATCGCGTTCTCCGAGCAGGCCCCCGCCAAACTCGGGCCGACTACCGCCGTCGTCCGCGACGTTGCTGGCTCCGACGCTCCCGCCTTCGCCAAAACCTCCTTTTCCGCCTTCGCCGCCGAGGGTCTCGAACCCTGGCTGCGCGGCCACGGCATCACCCACCTCCTCGTCGCCGGCCTCGAAACCCCCATCTGCGTTTACCTCACCGTGCTCGACGCCCTCGCCGCCGACTGCGAAGCCACCGTCCTCGTGGACGCCACCGGCGGCCGCCGGGCCGACGACTTCCCGCCCGTCTGGCGCCAGCTCGAAATAGCCGGCGCGCGCCTCTTGCCTTCCGAGACCGTCTTTTACAGCATTATCCGCGACGCCACCCACTCGCGCTTCCGCGCCTTCACCGCGCTCGTCAAACAATATGCCTGAATCGTGCTCTCAAGTTTTTCTCCCATCGGCTGGACTCCCATTTCTTTTTTCGCCTCTTCCATTTTCAATTTTCCATCTTCCATTTTTAATCTCCCATGC